>JBDNHP010000217.1:0-4551 GCA_041688765.1 Flavobacteriales bacterium | reverse complement strand
TTTTGTGAATACTGAGCAGAGTGGAAAGGTTGAATTCCCTAAAGCAAAAGCTGAAATTGTAGACATTGCTTTCTATCCTAAAAAAGACTTATTGAAAGCAAGTAGCGTTGGTAAACCAATTGATTTCTTTGAGCAAGAAGCGGATCTTACCGGAACTCTAGCATTACAGCCACAAGGAATGTCTGGCAAAGGAAAAATGAAGTTTGTGGGTGCCGAATTGGAATCACTGAATTTCAATTATAAACGCCGGAAAATTCTTGCTGATACTTCTGACTTCCGCATTAATCGAACAGAATCAGAGGGACTTGCCTTTAAAACGAACAATGTTAGTTCAGATGTTGATTTTGATCAAAGAATAGGGCTGTTCAAATCGAATGACAAAGAAACCAAGTTGGAGTTTCCTGAAAATCAGTACATCTGCTTTATGGACCAATTTAAATGGTTTATGGATAAGAGTGAGGTGGAAATGAGTTCGCAAAGACAAGCAACGGATGACTTTGTAATTGATACCAATGAAGAGGGTAGTAGGTCCAATTTCTTCTCTACCAATGAATTTCAGGATTCTTTGAATTTTCTTGCCCCCAACGCTGTATTTGACATCAAGAAAAGCATGATTACAGCGAATAAAATCAAATACATCGCAGTTGCTGACTCCAAAATAACACCCAAGGAAGGGACCGTAGTGATCCAGAAATATGCGAAGATGGAAACTTTGCAAGATGCCATAATATTATCAAACTACGTAACTCAATACCACCGTATTTTTAATTCAACTATCGATATCAAAGGAAGATTGAAATATGAAGGAAGTGGAGATTATACCTACATCGATGAAAATAAAAAGGAGCAAATTATTCATTTGAATAAGCTCAGTATAGATACAACATTGCAAACGGTTGGGCAAGGTATGATCAAGGAAGATGACAAATTCTTCCTAAGTCCATTCTTCGAATATTATGGTGAGTTTGATTTATCGGCCAATGAAAAGTTTTTGACTTTTAAAGGAGGAACTCGATTGCTGCATACTTGTGATGCATTGGAACGCAACTGGTTGAAGTTTGAAGCACTCATTGATCCAGCTGATATTTATATTCCAATTGATACCGGAATGACAGATACGCGTGCAGCAAAATTGGGAGCGGGAGTGGTGCTTAGTGATGATAGTCCGTATAAAGTATATGCCTCATTTCTGAGTAGAAAAGCCGATAGAAAAGACCAGCCTTTGTTGCTTTCAACGGGCTATCTATTCTATGATAAGCCAAGTAAAAACTATTTGATTGGCGGTAAAGACAAAATCAAGAATGCGAATTTACCCGGTCAGTTGTTACGCTTAAATACTGAAAGTTGCGCAATTACAGGAAATGGCCGCGTTGATTTGCATGCCAATCTTGGCTTGGTCAAATTAGCTCCAATGGGCGATGTGGACAACAAAGGAGCCGCTACTGCAATGGAAATGAAGGGAGTTATGACTATGGATTTTATGCTGGATGACAATGCCTGGAAGCGCATGGCCGAGCAATTGAGTGCATGGCCGGATTTGGCTGGTATTGATATCGCAAAAACAAAGTATGAGCAGAGTATTGTTGAATTGTTAGGATTTGAAAAATCAGACAAACTTATTTCCGAATTAAATCTGAATGGTCAGTTGAAGAAAATCCCTGACGAATTGCAACATACTTTCTATTTGGGCGATGTTACCTTACGTTGGAATGAATCAGATCAAAGCTTCCAAAGTGAAGGGCCAATTGGCATTGCGCACATGGATAAACGTCAGATTTTCAGATATGTGAAAGGTAAAATCGAGATTGAACGTAAGCGAAGTTTCGACGTCCTCACTATCTATTTTGAACTTGATCCAGCCAATTGGTATTTCTTTGAATATAAAAACGAAGTTATGACAGTATCATCAAGTGATAAAGAATTTATTGCTACACTACAAGAAGTGAAAGATGATAATAGGAGAATTAAGGAAAATAATATGAATTACAGCTTTATTGTTTCCAATACTCCCAAGAAGAGAAGTGACTTTATTGATAGATTTCCAGAGTTCAGATGATTTTGTAATATGAATGAATACTTAAACATTTAGGTATTCATTCATTTTATCAAAGTAAATTCGATCAATACTTGAGAATCTTGTGCTAATTCTCCGGTATGATGACCTAAACTTTCAAGTGTTCCGCAATTTCGAATTTGTAATCCCTTAGATTGAGCAAGTTTCTCCCATTCAGTCCATTCACGCCAAATTACAGGGAATGCCTGCCATGTGCCGTTCTGCATTTTGCCCAAGTTCACATTGGCCAAAAGTTTGGCATCGGATTTTAAGTGCTTAGCTGAAAACTCTAAAACTTCGTTTAGTACTTGATCAGTGAGATGTATAAAAACTGAAAATGCCCAGATATAATCGAACTTCATATCCAACTTAAGTTCTGAAATGGACTTTTCTCTGTAAAGATTCGCATTTTTATACAGAAGTCCTTCTTCCTTCAATTCCAATAATGCATCATTCAAAACTTCTGAACGAATATCAAATCCGTGGTAATTTCCGGGTTGTAGAAATTGAATAATAGTAATTCCACCACGCAGCGTTCCGCATCCCAGATCAAATAGAACATGCTCTGGCATTAAGTCCGTTGATCGCAGAAATTGAATTTGAAAGTCCCTTTTCATCTGCAAGAATTCAGCCTTTCCCACTTTTGCATGTCGGAGGGATTTAAATTTATTTCTAACAAATGGTATTGAACCAATGAGCTTCTTCGCTAATTTTCGCATCATTGCGAAGATAATCAAGGAAACGAAATCTAGTATGATGAATCAACATTCTCTCTATCCCAATTTGTTTAAACCATTAGATTTTGGATTCCTGAAATTAAGAAACAGGGTGTTGATGGGCTCTATGCATACCGGTTTGGAAGAAGCGGAGAACGGATTTGAGCGAATGGCAGCATTTTATGGCATAAGGGCAAAACATGAGGCTGGATTAATTATTACTGGCGGTGTTGCCCCAAATCGAGCTGGTTGGGTTTCTCCGTTTTCGATCAGATTAACGAAGAATGCTCAAGTGAATGATCACAGAAAGATAACTGATGCAGTGCATGTGGAAGGGGGTGCAATATGTATGCAAATTTTGCACGCTGGTCGATATGGCTATCATCCGTTATCAGTTGCTCCATCAGCCATAAAAGCGCCAATCAGTAAGTTCAGCCCATGGGCATTGAGCAAACGTGGAGTTCGAAACACCATAAGTGATTTTGCTAAATGCGCAGCTCTAGCTAAAGCTGCCGGCTATGATGGCATTGAAATCATGGGCTCCGAAGGCTATCTCCTCAATGAATTTATTGCGCCCATTACTAATCATAGAAAAGATGAATATGGTGGTAGTTTTGAAAACAGAGTGAGATTTCCTTTGGCTATCGTTGACGCTATTCGACAGTCTTGCGGCGCTGATTTTTTAATCGTCTTTCGATTGTCGATGCTTGATTTGGTGGAAGGTGGCAGCACTTGGGAGGAGGTCGTAAATCTTGCTGTTTTACTTGAAAAGGCAGGCGTGAACATGATAAATACTGGCATAGGATGGCACGAAGCTAGAATTCCAACTATAGCCACGATGGTGCCAAGAGCTTCATTCACTTGGATCACTGCTAAACTCAAGCCCGAAGTTTCAATTCCCCTCATCACCACCAATAGGATAAATAGTCCGGAAGTGGCAGAAGCAGTCTTGACAAAGGGAGAAGCCGATATGATTTCTATGGCCAGACCATTTTTGGCAGATCCTGAAATTGTGTCCAAAAGTCGCGCTGGACGTGCAAATGAGATCAATACTTGTATAGCTTGTAACCAAGCTTGTTTGGATCACATTTTCGAAAGAAAGACCGCAACTTGTTTAGTGAATCCACGAGCTTGTAACGAAACAATTTTGCCCGAGCCCGAAACCCTCAAAAATGCCAAGAAAATTTTGGTTGTCGGCTCCGGTCCTGCAGGCATGTCTTGTGCTGTAGAAGCTGCTAAATGGGGACATCAAGTGGTTTTATGCGAATCATCAGAGGCAATTGGTGGACAATTCAAATTAGCTAGCAAAATTCCAGGTAAAGAGGAATTCCGCGAAACACTTCGATATTTCAGTACCATGATTCAAAAGCTGAGTATTGAACTTCGACTGAATACCCGTGTTGATGAGGTGTTTTTTGAAAAAGAAAAATTTGATCATATTGTTTTTTCTTCGGGCGTAACACCTCGTATTCCTGTGATTCCCGGGGTTGATTTGCCCCATGTAATAAGGTATGATGATTTGATTTCTGGGCGAAAAGTAGCCGGAAAAAGAGTAGCAATTATTGGTGCTGGCGGCATTGGATTTGACGTTGCAACATTTTTGAGTACTGAATCTGATAATGTTCCTGAGCATTTTCAAAAAGAATGGGGCATCGATACGAGCTATTCAAATAGAGGAGGTATTGATAAGGCGGAGATGCCAAAATCAGAACGACTTATTTATCTATTGCAAAGGAGTAAAGGAAAGCCTGGAGAGCGCTTAGGCAAAACCACCGGATGGAT
>JBDNHP010000216.1:0-3891 GCA_041688765.1 Flavobacteriales bacterium | reverse complement strand
CTTGTTTGATAAGAAACTCACCGCAATTGATAAAGTCGGTAAAGGTGTTTTTCTTCTTGAGTAATTTTCCGTTTTCATACCAATCACGGCCCATTTCTTGTCCGCCACGTATGTGTGCAATGGCATATACAAATCCGCGATTCAATAAACTCAATCGGGTTGAGCTAAAATAAGGGTCCATGCTTGCCCCGTAAGATCCATAAGCATAAAGCAAGAGCGGTGTATTGGGGCCTTTTTCTGTGCCCTTTTTATAAACTATTGAAATTGGAACCTGTGTGCCATCAGTTGCCGTTGCAAACAAACGCTCAGAAGTGTAATTATCCAAAGAAAAATCACCCAGCACTTCTTCTTGCTTGAGCAAAGTTCTTTCCTTGGTTTCAAGGTTGTAATCGTAGGTTGAATTTGGCGTGGTCATAGACGTGTAGCCGTAACGCATCACTTTCGTGTCAAATTCAGGGCTTCCTCCAACATAAGCTGAGTAGGTTGGATCTTGAAATTCCATATAGTGTTCTGAACGATCGTCCCAGCGAATTACGCGAATTTCATTTAATCCGTTTTTACGTTCCTGAACAACTAAATATTCTTTAAATATTTCGATGCCTTCTAACAAGACATCTGAACGATGAGGAATAAGTTCTTTCCAATTTGATTTACCGGGAGCTGAAACCGGAGTTTCCATCAATCTGAAATTCTTCGCTTCATAATTAGTAGCGATGTAAAACTTATTTGCATAATGATCAACGCTATATTCCAAGTCGCGTTCTCTAGGTTGAATCATTTGGAATTCTGCTGAAGGATTATTGGCATCAATAAAACGATATTCAGAAGAGAGGGTCTGATTGCTTCCAATCATGATATAGGCCTTAGACTTGGTTTTAAAAACGAAGGTGTTGAAAGTCTCATCTTTCTCTTCGTAAACCATTACGTCCTCACTTTGAGGAGTTCCCAGAATATGTTTCCATATCTGGTTTGAACGCAAAGTAACAGCATCTTTAGTGGTGTAAAAAAGCGTTTTATTATCATTAGCCCAGGTAGCACCACCTGTGGTTCCTTCAATCTTATCCGCCAATAGCTCACCGTTACTCAGATTCTTGAAATAAACGGTATAAACTCTTCGGCTGATGGTATCAACACCATAGGCCAATAAATTGTTATCAGGACTAATAGACCTTCCGCCAACAGAGAAATAAGCATGCCCTTCTGCCATTGCTGGCCCATCAAGCATCAATTGCTCAGCCGCATCCATGGTTTCGGGCTTACGACAATAAAACGCGTATTCCTTTCCTTCTTCGAAACGATTGTAATACCAATAGCCATCCACCTTTGTAGGAACGCTCTGATCTGTTTGCTTAATTCTTCCAACTATCTCATTGTAAAGAGTGTCTTGAAATCCTTTGGTGTGTGCCATAAGCGCCTCACGATAAGAATTTTCTGCATTCAGATAATCGAGTACATCCTTAGTTTGCGCATCAGGAGTTTCGGCATCTTTCTGCTCATCGCTCAAGCGCATCCAGAAATAGTTGTCTTTGAGGGTGTCTCCATGAATCACTGTTTCATGGGGTTCAATTTTAGCAATAGGTGGTGTTGGCATATTCGTCTCGTTCTTTTCTCCATCTCCGCAAGCCGCGAAAAGTGAAACCGCAGCAGCGGCCATTAAGGTGGTTAATTGACGCATTTTTTGTTGATTATGAGGGCAAATGTACAAATATCTTGCAGGGCGAATAAGGGCTATCTAAGAATTATACCAGAGTGGTAAATAACTCAACATGAACGCATAGAAAATGGAATAAACGGCTTAGAAAACAGATTCAGGCAATTCAGGCACTGCTTAGCGCACTAAATTCACATGGCCAACACGCAATTGCCGCCCTCGTTTTAGATCATCAAATTTGACTCGCCACACATAGGTGTCGATCTGGCACATTTTCTCATTCACCTTGCCATCCCAGCCCTCTTTGGGGTCAATAGAATAGTAAATCAATTCGCCCCAACGATTATAAATCTGCATTTCGAAGCCAAAAAGTCCGATTCCGTAGGCATAAAAAATATCGTTATCGTCATCCCCGTCAGGTGTAAACGTATTGGGAACGTAAAGCGGTCCGTACACCTGAACAAGAACACTGTCGCGGTTTATACAACCATTATCGTCTTGTACATTAAGAACAAACCAAGTTGATGTATCCGGATAAACATAGGTTTCTAAACAATTAAAACACGCTGTAAACGCTTCAGGGCTCCACCAAAAATTGTGTTCTTCATTCACATATCCGCTTATTTGCGTTTGCTCAAACCATTCCATTGCTGCAGCTGTTCCCGCTTCTACTGCTGGGAGTGGCCAAATCACTATCTGCACCTCTTCCAGATCATGACAACCATTTTCATCTGTAACATCAACTGTAAAAATTGTGCTCAGTGGCGGGGTAGCTATTGGGTCTGAAATATTAGCATTATTCAAACCATCAGCCGGAGTCCATTGATATACCACACCACCTTCTGCCCATAATTGCAAAGGTGTACCAAAACAAACTGCGGTATCAGGAGAGGCAAAGGCTTGTGGAGTCATAACATATACCCAAACAGTGTCTGTTCCAATGCCGCAAGCATTTTCAACATCCACAGTAAACTGCATATCAGATGGTGGATTTACAAATGGCGATTGCACATTTGCGTCACTCACAAAATCTGCCGGACTCCAATTCCAGGAACTGGCATCTACCGCTTGAAGTTGCACAGGCACTCCTATACACATATTTACAGGGTCATGCAATAAGCCGCCCGGAACATCCTGATAAACGATCACTTCAACACTGTCTGTTATCTGGCAGCCCTCTGCAGTTTCGAAATTGACGTAAAACATGGTGCTTTCTTCAGGACTTGTAACTGGATTGGGACTATCGGGATCACTGAGTAATAATGCTGGTTCCCATTCATATTGGATTCCACCTCCGGCACTTAACGTCACACTTTCGCCAATGCAAATTTCCTCATCATTGCTAATGCTGTATTCGGGGACAAATAATTCAACTAATACCTCTATCGTATCCGTTTCGCATTGATTAAAGTCAGCAAAATAATACGTGCTAGCTTCTGTGGGGCTCGCCTCTGCGTTTAAGCCGTTAATACTGAGATTCGGATCTTGAATCCAATATGAATTGGAGCTGCCTATTCCCGTAAGTGTTGTACTTTGCCCCAAACAGAGTGGATCATAAGGGGCAATTTGAGGGTCAACCCCGGTTAAAACTTCAATCTGGATGGTGGCTGTATCCGGCTGCAAACAATCATTATCATCCAATACCACAAGTGTTATTGTAAAAATTCCCGGACTTTCATAAGTATGTGAAGGTTCAAAACTGTTTGAAGATTCGTCATCACCGAAAGTCCATAGAAAGTCAGTTCCTCCCTGACTCAAATTGATAAATTGAGCGGGCGAGCCTTCACAAACCTGACCCGGACCTTCCAAATCAATTACAGCATTAATTTGGGCTAAATCGAACTTGAAAACACCGAGATTACACGAACTGTTATTTTGCTGGCTCCAAGCCCCTGGCGAAGTTGGGAAATCATCATTACCTCCACAACCGGCGCAAACGGCCTGATAAACTGAGCCTCGTTTATCAAATTTACTGGTACCCCCATCTACATGCTCATTGGAAGCAGCACCTCCGAAGAATGTTCCATAAACCAATTGTGAAGCATCGGGACCGAGAACCATCAAATAAAAATCACTTCCATCTGTGGTGCTTTGAAAAGCGTCATTGCTAATAGGCAAACCAATTGTTGAGCTATTTTCAACATAATCGGAATGTAAATTATTGGTTGTACCACCCCAGCCAGAAACATAAATCTGATCGCAATCACTCACTAAAAAAGCGGCCGGAGAAATATCGATAT
>JBDNHP010000215.1:0-2265 GCA_041688765.1 Flavobacteriales bacterium | reverse complement strand
GAAAGACAGGCATCAACCAAAACTCTATCTTGCGCTGCTTTTTAATCTCATACGATGATTTATTCGACAAGATTCATTTTTATCATTTGTTTCAGTCTTTTTGATCTTTACACTCAGACTCAATCGGATTGGAGAACAAGTTTGAATCAATACAGGGATAGTGTAAATGGCTCATTTGCCAATGCAGAAACAAGCATTCTGTCGGAAGAGGACTTGAAAACCTTTGTAGCACTGGAATTTTATATGCCAGATTCGGAATTTGTGATTACAGCTAGTGTGAAATTGTTGAAGAAAAAGAAGTGGTTTGAAATGAAGACAACTACAGAGCGCAAACCTGTTTATAGGCCTTACGCTAATTTGAGTTTTGAATATAAAGGGGCGAAGTATTCTTTAACTTGCTATCAGTCAGAGCAATTGATGAACAATCCAGAATATCGTGATTATCTTTTTTTGCCATTTACCGATCTGAGTAGTGGAAATGAAAGTTATGGTGGCGGTAGATATCTAGATTTAAGAATTGGGGATATTCAGGAAGGCAAGGTGATTCTTGATTTTAACTACGCATATAACCCATATTGCGCCTATAATCACAAATACTCTTGTCCTATTCCACCTGCTGATAATTTTCTGGATGCCGACATAGAAGCAGGAGCGAAGGCTTATCCTGCTGATTGAAGTTCTTGATCGCGCAGAGCTCTGTATATTACTTGGAATAATTCGCTCGTTTCGTAGGGTTTGCGAAGGAATCCGGAGAATAAATCGTGCTGTTTTCCAAATCGTAATTCTTCGCGATCTCCAGCAGTAAGGGCAACAATAGGTGCGTGGTATTTGAGATCATGAATTTTGCATGTTGTTTCAAATCCATCCATCAGGGGCATTTGCAAATCCATCAATACCAAGTCAATATCACCACTTTCCATTAATTTGATTGCTTCCATTCCGGAGCTGCAAACAACTGCTTTAACTTCGTTTTTTTCCAAAATACTTCGGGCTACAAAAAGGTTAATTTCATTGTCATCCACTACCATTATTTTTCGGCCTTTGAGATATTTTAGAATTTCTTCAGCATTATGAATTTGAAATTCGTTTTTCAGATTTTTGGAATCAGAATATTTCAATGCGAGTTCAAAACTGATACTAGTTCCTAATCCGGGTTCACTCGAAATTTGGAATTCAGCTCCCATGGCCTGCACAATTTTTTTACTTATTGCTAATCCTAAACCAGTGCCGCCGAATTTCCGATTGATTGAAAGATCTGCTTGTTGAAAAGGCTCAAAAATACGTTGTATATTTTCTTTGGAAATCCCAATACCGGTATCTTTTACGGTGAATCGAATTTTGGACTCCCCCTGTTCATTTTTAGCCGTATTTTCAACGTAAAGCCATACAAATCCTTTGTCTGTAAACTTTATTGCATTGGAAACAAGGTTGTTGATTAATTGGTTAATTCTGGTTGGATCACCTATAAGATGGGTATTTACATCCGTTCCATGTATAAATTGAAGATTAATTCCTTTATTCGAGGCTTCAATATTTAATGCGGTTTTAGAATTTTCCAAAAGATTTAAAAGATCAAAATCAACTTCTTCCAAATAAGTTTCTGAAGAGTCGAGTTTGTTATAATCTAGAATGCCATTAATGAGATTTAATAAATTTCTGGATGAGTATCTCAATGTACTAAGATGTTTCTTTTTAGAAGGATCCTCATTGCTTTCTTCAAGCATATTTGATATTCCAATTACAGCATTCATGGGGGTTCTGAGCTCATGGGTAATCATAGAAAGAAAATCAGATTTAGCTTTCATGGCTCTTTCAGATTCACCTTTTTCTAACTCTAATCTTGAATTTGCCTCTTGTAATAATTTTTGTTTTTGAAGAAGTAAATTGGCTGTGCGCGTTTTGATTCTATTGGCTCTATAACTGGAAAAGAGTAATCCACCCAATAGTAAAATAATTAATCCCCCAGCAAAATAAATAGTTTTATTCCTTTGTGTAAGTAGACGTTCTTTTTCGGCAAGGGCATAGTTTCTTTCTTTTTCTCTATCGAAGCGATCACGTTCCATAACAAAAATCATATTCTGGATTTGACTCAATCTATTGCCATTTTCAAGTGAGTCTTTAAGTTGTATATAAGCCTCAATGGTATGATAGGCTTCATACGATTTCCCTTCTTTCTCTAGGAGTCGGGCGCGAATTTTCAGGTTTTCAGATAACTCCCATCCGTAATGGTTTTGAATGCAAATTTCGGCGCTCTCATCGAGCAAT
>JBDNHP010000214.1:0-3235 GCA_041688765.1 Flavobacteriales bacterium | reverse complement strand
GGCAAAACCACCGGATGGATTCATCGCGCTGTTTTGAAGAAAAAAGGGGTAATTACTATGAACGATTTAAACTAAAAAGCAATACTTCCATTGGGTATTATGATCGTTAAAGATGGCCTTGAAAAATTGCTTGAAGTCGATTCTGTAATCCTTTGCTCAGGTCAGATTTCGAACAATGAACTCGCATTGAAATTGCAGTCTAAAGGGAGGAAGATATCGATTATTGGCGGAGCTTTGACGGCTGGTGAATTGGATGCACAACGTGCAATTCGTGAAGGGATGGAAGCGGCATTGTCTTTTAACAGTTAATCTGAAAACATTTTGAGATTTCAGGTTTCGCATTAACAAGATTTTAAGTCCATTTCCGAATTAGGCAAAGAATTTAAAAAATGCCTATCTTCATCGCCTTACCTTGATCAAAATTCTAGTATGCGACCTTTAATTCTTTTATTCGTGCTCTTGTCATTAGGGGCTTTCAGGATTAGTGCTCAGTGCGATTTAATATACGTGAGTCCTACCGGTTCAGGAAATACGGGCAGCATTGATGCACCTACAACAATTGCCGGCGCCTTATCAATATTTGCAAATGATCCCAATAGAAATGTGATCTATTTGCTTCAGGGTCAATATCTTCTAGCGCAAAAATTGCAACTACCTTCGGGAATAACCATAGAGGGAGGATTCACAACAGGAGTTGAAGGTTGGATTAAGAACTCTTCTTCAATTTCTCAAATATTAATAAACCCACAGGCTGAGTATGATCAGGGTTTGGTTTTTTTCAAAGGAATTGAACTGAGTAATGTTTCCGATGTTCACTTAGAAGATATTACGATTTCGGTTCTACCGGCTGGCACAAATCTCACGTTCAATCGTGCAGGTGCTTCAATATATGGAGTGTATGCGAATAATGCCCAGGATTATCGTTTAGAACGTTGTATAATTAGCACTGGCGCAGCTGCAAGTGGAGTTAATGGATTGCAGGGTGCTAATGGGGCATCCGGTTCAGTCGGGGCTCCCGGAATAGGAGGGTGTAGTGGATGTGGTGGTTTCGGTCAAGGCGGTGCAGGGGGTGGTGGTGCTAATAATGGCGGAAACGGCGGGAATGGTGGTTATGGAAATAATAATGGTTTGAACGGTGCTCAGGGAGCTGGACCGTCAGGCGGCTCAGGCGGTACAGGGGGGTCAGGTGATGGATCAACTTGTGCATTCGGCTGTAATAGCGGAGGAACTGGTTCGCCTGGACAAGTAGGAGGACCCGGACAGGCAGGAAATAACGGCGCTTCTACTCCAAATGGCAGCATATTTAATTCATACTTCTTTCCGGGTAATGGCGTTAATGCAAACAACGGAACTGCCGGTTCTGGTGGTGGCGGAGGCGGTGGAGGTGGTGGAACTGATTGCTGTCTTGACGATCGCGGAGGTGGCGGCGGCGGCGGCGGTGCAGGCGGTGCCGGAGGAGCAGGAGGTGAAAGCGGCGGAGGCGGTGGAGCTTCAATTGCCTTTTTTGCATGGAATAACGGAGCATCTTCAGAACTTATAGATTTGGTTTTAAATCCAGGTTCTGCTGGCTTTGGAGCAATAGGTGCTAATGGTGGAACAGGTGGTGCAGGAGGTTCAGGTGGAACTGCGGGTCCGGGTGCAGATGACGCTGGTCCAGGCGGTGCTGGTGGAGCAGGAGGACAAGGTGGGGCAGGAGGTTCCGGTGGAAATGGTGCTAATGGATTATCTCAACAGAATTTTGTAAACGGAAATTCACCCTCAATTATCGAAACTTCATGGCCTGCCGTGAGCAATTATCAGGCATCTTATAATTATGGATGTTCAAATTCCGTAATTGGTGTTACCAGGACTTCCGGAAATTGGGATTTAAATGCGATGGGAGCAGCGTTTGTGAATGATGTATCTGCAAATGAAACTTCTTATTTGACTTCGGATGCATTTGTACAAGTATATTTTAACGCTATCGGTGATTATAGCATTGCAACAACATCTGATAATATTCAAAATTTTATTGAAATACGTGAATTGAGAGCATTGCCTGTAATTTCGGCTATTCCTGATTCCATTTGTTCAGCTGAACTAATTGATTTAAGTACTGTTAATGCTGGTGATCAGTGGAAATGGTCTATAATTAATGGACTCGGACAACAGGTTCAACAATTGCAGGTTCAGAATCCTACTAACATTCAATTAGCTGATGGAAATACATATTTTATAAAATTAGAAATTTTTGATGAATGTTGTGGTTGGTCTATTCCTGTGTTTGATTCACTTTATGTTAGACCATTTTCTAATCTCATGGAATCAGCCTCTATCTGTGAAGGAGAGAGCATCCTGCTAGGAGGTGTTGAACAAACTGTAGCGGGAGTATATACTTCCGATACAGTTGACGAATTTGGATGTGAAGCGCAATCTTTAACTTGTCTTTTTGTGCAGGATTGCACTGAAGGCGGATGTACTGATCCACTTGCTATAAATTATGATCCTTTAGTGATTAATGATGATGGTTCCTGTGTTTATGGTGATGGTTCTTTGTACTGCGGTCCCGGCACTTATTGGGATGAAATACAACAATTGTGCGTGCCATTTTGCAGGGAAGATCTTAATAATGATGGCTTAGTAAATACCGCAGATTTATTGCAGTTACTCGCCATGTTTGGAGTTCCTTGTCCTTAATTGTTTTGCTTAATGAATGATGCGGATGGGATAAGACTCGGCTTCAAGTGTTGAGCCAATTGGCAGGAAATGTCTGAGGTATAATGCGGGCGATATTGTGATTTGTGTTAAGAAAATGTACGTGACTATTCAAATCTGAATCTTGAGGAATTGAAAAATGTATTCCCAATTGATTTGGAAAAACATCTTTGTGGGAATTTTAAGGCATATCAGCTTACAGCACCTTTTGGTGATGTTCGTGATCGACTGATCGATGGTTTTAGGAAATTCCGAGTAATTTGATCATTCGGGCTGGTTTTCAAGTCGAAAAAAAATCAGCAATTGAAAAGGAATTTTAAATAAGGTATAGTCTCATCTTATTTCATTCTCTATTTTTCTGAACGCATGATAGCTAAAAGGTTAGTCAGGTTGAGAATATGGGACACGTTTAATTTACGGGGACTAAGCGAAGAGTTTATTTAATCTGAACAAGAAAAAAGCTGTATCGGTAACCCCTCTTAGGTTCGCTCTGAAGAGTTTTATTTTGGCATTAAAAGATTCGGCACTTGCATTGGTACTT
>JBDNHP010000213.1:0-2539 GCA_041688765.1 Flavobacteriales bacterium | reverse complement strand
ATTATTTGTTTGATGATGTTCATCTTGAGTTAAAAGAAACATCAACGCATTCTATTTCAATAATTGAGAGCAGTTGGTTTATCAACTCAGATGGTGTGCTTTACGCAGAAACATCAGGAGAATATAAAATATACTCCTTATCTGGTATAGCACTGAGATCTGGTAATTTTAACTCAGGTACGCAACCTTTGCCGCTTTCAGATTTGGCTGCAGGTGTTTATATTATTTATTTGCAGAATTCAACGGAGCAAAGGACATTCAAATTCTTTAAAAAGTGAAATTAGTGCATGGTAAAATGAAAATACAATGAAAACAATAAAATATTTAACTTTAATTGCTTTCTTATATGCCTATACTGCTTTTGCCCAAACTACGCCTTGGGTTCAAGAAGGCAATGGAGGCACAGATCAGGTGAATGATTTTGTAGGCACATTAGATGACGAAGACCTCCGTTTCCGCACCAACGATACTCCTCGAATGTGCCTCACAGCAACAACAGGACTTCTTGGTATAGGTATAGACATACCGCTTATGCGATTGCATATTGATAGTGGTGGGGTTTTGGTTACTGGCACCACCGGAGCGAATCCCAATCTCGGTGCTGGAAATCGAATGATGTATGTTCCAGCGCAAGTTGCTTTTAGATGTGGAACTGTGACTGGAACAGATTGGGATTCCGGAAATGTTGGAGACGGTTCTTTTGCTATAGGAACTAATACGATGGCCAGTGGTGCTGTTAGTATATGCATGGGAAATCAAAGTATAGCATCCGGATCAGGTTCAATTTCCATAGGTATAGCTAACAATGTTTCAGGATTGGCTGCAGTTGGAATTGGTTGTGCTGTTGCACCAAGTGCTCAGCATAGCATGGCAATAGGAACTGGGGTAAGTATTGGGTCTCCTCTCACAAACTCAATTCCTTCAACGCTTGCTATAGCTATGAATCATACCAACCCAACTATATTTGTTGTGCCACCTGATCTTAGTCAAACTGAGGGAAGTGTTGGTTTTGGCAATGTGACTGCACCAACAGAGCTTATAGACGCCAATGGTAATGCAAGGTTTCGTGTAATACCAGAAGGCCCTGGAGATGTATTAATCACAGGAAAACTAGAAGATGTAGACGGTGATTATTCTCTCCGTTATCTAGAGTTTTCAGATGATGATTCTCAGGTTTTAGCAGGCAATGGAACTTGGGTAGATATCAATAGTTCTGCCTGTGAGTGGAACGAAGTTACAAATGGCCCGAGTGATGATTTAGTAATGGGGTATACAGGTGCATGTAATCAAGGTAGAGTTGGAATTGGAACCAGTGTCCCTACTTCTAAACTTCATATAAATAATGATTTAGGAACTAACTCAGGAATGACAGTGCGAGTTGCTTCAAATGGTTCCAACAATACGGGCGTAGTCCATTGGGGAATTGCATGTCGCACAACTGGTCGAGGAGCAAGTCAAGTTGGAATTATAGGTCAAGCGAATGCTACAGCTAGTTTTACTGGAGCCACTAGACCATTGATTGGTGTTGTAGGTTCAGCAGTCCAAAGCCCGACACCAACTCCTGTACTATGTGGACATCAAGCCGTAGGGGTTTATGGCTAGGTGATCAATGCTAATCAATCTTGTGGGAGTGGGGTGGTTGGATATTTTAATTCCAATATCGTAGTTGTGGGATCTACAATAAATTATTCAGATGAAACAGTTAAAACGGATTTAACCCCTATTACAGGAGCACTTGAACAAATACTTCAGCTCGAACCAATGAGCTATTATTTAAATAATGATGCCGTTGTAGGAACTGCATTCAGTTCTGATTTGGCTTTTGGATTATCAGCTCAACACACCCAACAAATATTACCGAGTATTGTAAAAGAAGTACCCAAGCCTTTCATCAGAGATGAAG
Organism: Flavobacteriales bacterium; assembly: GCA_041688765.1. GTDB lineage: Bacteria > Bacteroidota > Bacteroidia > Flavobacteriales_D > Sanyastnellaceae > JBDNHP01. Next base: position 636 of record JBDNHP010000213.1, on the reverse strand, counting down.
AGGATAACCTTATTTCACAGGAAGGAGAATTGTTAGGGATTTCTTACGTTGAATTAATCCCTATCCTCATCTCTGCCATGCAAGAACAACAAGCTCAAATTGAAGCACTCTCCGCCCAAGTTGCTGCCTGTTGTGCTGTTGATGCGGGCAATCGCTCAGGTGCTTTACCGGCTAACGATATCATTATCGAACAATCTGCTAATCGTTTAGATCAAAACAACCCCAACCCTTTTAATTCCAATACCCGTATTGGATTTAATTTGGCTGAAGATTGCCGTGCTCGTGTTTGTATTTACAATTCAGCCGGACAACTAATTGATTGTTTAATTGATGAGTTTAGAAGCTCAGGCGCGCATAGCATTGAATGGAACACTTCTAATACCGTATAGGTATCTGTAATATTCCAATTCCGTATTACTCCATTGGTCTATAACAGCTACTCTAACGGCATTTACCAATCTTTCAAATAAAATGTTTTGGACTATATTATATGTAGATTTGGTATAACCTTGCCAAAGGCATCTATTTCTATTCGCTCGAAATTGATGGATTTGAACAAGTAAAACGCGCAGTAAAACTTTGATTTTTTCGGATCATTTAATAAGCAATGCGAAGAATTAATTCTGCGCATTGCTT
>JBDNHP010000212.1:0-6269 GCA_041688765.1 Flavobacteriales bacterium | reverse complement strand
TTTGTTTTTGGGAAATAATCTAACTTTTTTATCGGGGTACCAGGAACTGTACTTTACCCAATGCCCGCAATAATTGGTCAATCTGTTGAGTTCATACGCACTCTTCAAATCGCTTTTTATAGCAAGAATTGAGGCTCTCAATTTATCAGACAGTACCTCATCGGCATCCAGACTGAGAATATAGGGATGAGAAGCCAGGGAATTGGCATAATCTTTTTGCGAAGCGTAGCCAGTCCACTTCTTAAAATAACATAATGCAGCAAGCTGAGAAGCCAGTTTCACCGTGTTATCAGTGGAGCCGGAGTCGAGTACTATGATTTCATCAACAATCCCCTGAGTAGCTTGAATGCACCTGGCAATGTTGTGCTCTTCATTGAGCGTAATGATAACGAGGGATATTTTTGTCATACAATCGGGCTGAAAATTAGCAATTCCCATCCACACTGTGGATTTTTCGTGGTTGTAATGACCATGCTTAAATAGTACCTTGCAGCCCAATTACCGATTTAGACATGAATGTGCTGATTATAGGATCCGGAGGAAGAGAGCATGCGCTCACGTGGAAAGTTGCGCAAAGTTCTCATGTACAAAACATTTTCATTGCCCCCGGAAATCCCGGCACAAGCCAACATGGCCATAATGTACCGATTGATCCGATGGATTTTAAAGCCATTGCAGAATTTATTGTGGAGCACGATGTGGAGATGGTGATTATTGGTCCTGAAGCTCCTTTGGTTGGCGGGTTGCGTGATTTTCTGGAGTCTAAGAAAGATTTAAGTAAAGTTACTATTATCGGCCCGGGCAAAGTTGCTGCACAATTAGAAGGCAGCAAGGATTTTGCAAAATCTTTCATGGTACGCCATCATATTCCAACTGCAAAGTATGGTTCATTTGACAATGCAAATCTTCAAGAAGGTATTGCATTCTTAAAAACAATGAAACCGCCTTATGTTTTAAAAGCCGATGGATTAGCGGCTGGAAAGGGCGTTGTAATTGTACCTGAATTAGCTGCCGCTGAGGAAACCCTAAAAGATATGCTGGTGCGCAAGAAATTTGGCAAAGCTGGCAATGTGGTTGTAATAGAAGAGTTTTTGAATGGAATAGAGTTATCGGTTTTTGTACTTACTGATGGCAAACATTATAAAATTTTACCAGAAGCTAAAGATTATAAACGCATAGGTGAAGGAGATACTGGGCCAAACACTGGAGGTATGGGCGCGGTTTCGCCTGTTCCATTTGCTGGTACTGATTTTATGATGAAGGTTGAAGAACAAATAATTCAACCAACCATACGCGGATTACAAGCCGACGGAATTGCCTATGAAGGGTTCATTTTCTTTGGTTTGATGAACGTAAATGGTCATCCCTTTGTGATAGAATACAATGTTCGTTTGGGAGATCCGGAAACAGAAGTCGTGATGCCAAGGATTAAATCTGACCTCATTGATCTCTTTGAAGGGATTGGCAATGATACTTTGTCTGAGAGTGATTTGCTGATTGATGAGCGTTTTGCAACAACAGTTATGATTGTTGCGGGTGGGTATCCGGGCGATTTTGAAAAAGGCAAAGAAATTACAGGCTTAGATCAATTAGAGGGCAGTGTGGCATTTCATTGCGGCACAAAGCGAGAGAATGATAAAATTTACAGCAATGGGGGCAGGGTTTTGGCAATTAGTTCGTTTGGTCGCACAATGGAAGATGCATTGGCAAGATCATATACCAATGCACAGCGAATAAAGTTTAATGGAATGTACTACAGAAAAGATATAGGTCAGGATCTGAAGTAATCAGATTGTTTCGCCTTTGCTGCGAGCCTGATCGGTGAATTTCTTTTGAGTAGCTAACCAATAAAACAGTCCAACGAAACCTATAACAATAATGGCAGTGTTCACAATTCCGCCAAAAGGTTCGATAATAAATTCAAAAGTGGCGGTCATTAAATCGCCGAGAGGAGTTACAATTTCCTGAAGGTTCATGCCTGAAGGTTTTGGCAAAAGTACATAATTCAGATTCAAAAAATCAAAGAAGACGGAAGATGTTCCTATCCATATTCAGATCTAATCAGCCATATATCGGTTTTTTTATACCAATAATTAATGCCTTGTTGTGGCTGGTAGTGCTGTTTAGAGGCATTGACCCTACAAGTTCATTCAATGCTCCTCTTTCATTTTTGATTCCCTATTTGAATTTCCCTTGGACCGTTTTTATAACCGGCGTGCTTTTGAGCTCCATAAATGCTCTTCTTCTCAATCATTTGTTCAATCGGGAAGAATTTATGGGAAAATCGAATCATTTTCCTGCTCTGCTTTACAGCGTGGCAGCATCTATTTCCTGCACATCAGCCGAAGGTTTATTTATTTTGATGGGGCAATTGGTGCTGATTCCGGGGCTTTTCAGAATATTGAGCGTTTATAGGGAACCAAAAGCTCTGGCAGCTTATTTTGAAGCCGGCTTTTGGTTCTCGCTGTCTTTTTTATTTTACTCCCCAAATTTGTTCTTAATTCCTGTTGCCATTGGCTGTGTTCTATTTACGCGACCGATAAACTTCAGGGAAATCATAATGCCTTTTTTAGGTGGGTTGTTCCCCATCGTGTATTTGTTTGCTTGGGGCTATCTGAGCAATAATTCAGATCTTCTTATCCTTTGGAAAATCAATCCGGATGTTCAAAGTTTTGATAAAAGCCAATGGCGACTTGCCATCCTCTTCTTTTTCACCGCTTTAATGATTCTGATGGCAATGTTTTTATATCTGAAATCCTATTCACGCTCTAATAATCGATCAAGGAACATCAAATCGGTCTTTTTGATCATTTCCGGTGGATTGATCCTTACTTCCATTCCGTTGATCCTTGCAGAAACTCATTTGATTCCAGTGATAATAGCGCCACTCATCGCTTTTATTGGCAGCTATCTCTACATGGAAAATTCAGGAGCCTCTTATCGCGATATGATGTTTCTTACTTGGCTCGGATTAGTTCTATTATTTCTTTGGGAGTTTTTCTAATCGGCTCTTAATGGGATTGAAAATGATGTTCTAAGTAACTTAAATCATCCTTTAACGTAAAAAGTAACCATAATAACCTATAAGGGTTTAAATCTGGTTGCTATGAAAAAGTTTACCTTATTATTCGCCGCTGTGATGTATTGCTCATTCGCAATTGCACAAATACCTCTGGGATCGCTTGATTTTCCTGTGGTTTTAAATGAAAACACACCGGCAGACTTCAATGGAATTGATTTTTCATTTTTAGAGCAGGGTTCATTTAATACCATAGAAGTTCACAGCTTAAACAGCGGTAATTGGAGTAACCCACTGAATTGGGATTGCGGTTGCACACCCGCCTTTATTCATGAGGTTTTTATAGAGTCAGGACATGCAATAGACATGACTGAAAACCGATCTGCACATACGCTCCATATAGCTAATGAGGCAAGCCTAATGCTAGGTGTAGGGACAAACTTGGAATTACATGGGAGTTTTTACAATAATGGTTTGTTTGAGGCTGCCGAAGCTAGGATTACTATTATAGGACAAGAAGAAGATCACTACCTTCAAATCGGCGATGAGCTTGGCATACTGGAAGCCAATCACGCCGGACAAATTCATCTCATTTCATCTCTTGAAATTAATGAATACGGCAATTTGATTTCAAGTGTTTTAAATGCTAATGGGCTACTTACCATAAAACAGGGCACATCAGATTTTCATGGAATTAGAGTTGATGAATTATCAGAATTACTTGGAAATGTAAGCATAACAAGAACATTCAATCATCCTGTAAACAGCTGGCTATCATTAGCTTGTCCACTTTATGGGACCACATTTGAAGATTGGGATGAGGAGCTTGCAACTACAGGCTTTCCGGGCTCCGACTCTCCGGGGAGTTCTTTTGTGAGTATCATTGCTTATGACGAAACACAAACAGAAGAAAGTGCCGCTTATTATGGCCCGCAAAGTTCTGATGATTTGATTGCACATGGCCTGGGGTATTACGTTTACTCAGCAGCCGGAATGCCGCAAGTTGAAATGAGCGGAACAGTGCAAACAGAAGCAATTGACTTTTATGTGTACAGAACAGAACAAGATAATTTTACCAGCGCTGGGCTCAATTTTCTTGGCAACCCCTACCCTGCCAGCTTAAATTGGAATTCATCAGAAGGCTGGAGCAGAAATGGAATAGGCGCCGCCTTGTACATTTGGAACAGTGAAACTAGAACCGTCAATACATTTACATCTGGAATAGGGGTTAATGGAGCTGATGGATCAATTGATATTGCTCAATCATTCTGGGTTCGAGCTCTCGATACAGAGCCTTCGATGCAAGTTAATCCGGCAGCACTTTCTTACGACAATATCTCAGAAGTCGAAACCGAAGTTTTGAGCTTAACACTTATAGGGAGCAATGGCAGCGATGAGATAGCTCTTGGTTTGCATGATGAAGCCAGCTTGGAGTTTGACGCAGAGTTTGACGCCTATAAATATTACAGTGGTTCTCTTAATGCAGAAATAGCTTGGGGCGATGGCATTGTTCAGGCAATGTCGATTCAGCGCGTACATTCTATGCCCGAAAGCATCGAACTTCCAATCCTATTAACAGTTAATTTAGCTGGAACGTATTCGTTGAATATTTCAAATAGCTTGAGTATTTCCAATTCAATGTGTATAATTTTGGAAGATATTGAAACAGGAGAAATGCATAACGTTTCAGAAAACATAGTGATTGAATTTGAAACATTGTCTGGAAATAATTTACATCGTTTCAACCTGCATTTCGGTCAGATGGCAACCGCAACGGATGGCATCGTAAGTTGCGCAGGCGATGAAGATGCAGACGTAGTGGTAAATGGCACTGGCGATGGTCCTTGGGCTTATACTTGGTACAACGAGATGGGTATGATCATTCGACAAACGGATGGTCTGAGCGGCGCTGACATTCATGAAAATTTAGGTCCCGGTATTTATACCATCGTTATTACTAATAATGATTTATGTGCGAGTCTCAGCGTTGAGGCGGAAGTTGTTTCGCCAGAACCCATTGGCTACTTCAGCAATCAGCAAAATGTTCCTTGCGGCGAAAATGCCAGTGGCTCCATAGAACTGAATATAAGCGGTGGCGTTCCACCATATACCTACAACTGGAGCAATGGTGCTAGCGGCAACATAATTTTTGACTTGGGCGGCGGTATTTACACGTTGAATCTTATTGATTCTAGTGGTTGTGAGCAGGAATATTCATTCGAAATTGACGAAGCAGAAGATGTAGTTGCCCAATTCAATCCAAGTGCTTTAATAACTCTATTGGTTAACGGACAGGCATTAATTGATTTCGACAATACTTCTGTTGCTGCCACAACTTACTCTTGGGATTTTGGCGATGGGAGCATACTATCTACCCAGGTTAATCCAGATCACACCTATTATGAGGAAGGGCTTTACATTGTTACTTTAACTGCGAGCAACGATGATTGTACTTCACAATACAATGCTGTAATTCAGATCGAAAGCACCAGTTCCATAACAGAAGCTAAACCTTATAATGAGCTCCGATTAAGCAGAGCGGGTGAAGCTTGGTATATAGAAACTCCTTGGACTACATTAGGATTAACCGAAGTTGATGTATTTAATTTGCTTGGTCAGCAATTAATTCCAACTTGGAAAGGTGAAATTGCTTCAGGGAAAATTTGGCTTGGAGAAATCAACGGAACTGGACCAATGCTGATACAAATACGCAGAAAGAGTGATCAGCAAACGCTTACCATCAAAGGGATGAGATAATTATTTCAAAGACTGGGAAATCCTTACCTTTGTAGGGCAGGAATTATCATAAAATGAAGTTTGGTGTAGTAATTTTTCCCGGCTCCAACTGTGACGAGGACATGATCCACGTTCTGGAGCATCATCTTGGACAAGACGTTAAGCGTTTGTGGCACAAAGATCACGATTTGCAAGGCTGTGATTTCATTGTTCTTCCCGGAGGTTTTTCCTACGGAGATTACCTTAGATCAGGTGCCATAGCTCGATTTTCTCCCATTATGACGGAAGTTATTGCCCATGCTAAGCGTGGAGGTTATTTGATGGGAATTTGCAATGGATTCCAAATTCTTTGTGAGGCGAAACTCCTCCCTGGAGCGCTTTTGCACAACACAAGCCGCAAATTTATTTGTCAGAATGTGAATTTGCTGGCTCAGAGTGCCACTTGCATTATTAGTTCCGGCATTGAAGCGGACAGAGTTTTAAAAATTCCAATCGCGCATGGCGAAGGCAATTA
>JBDNHP010000211.1:0-10826 GCA_041688765.1 Flavobacteriales bacterium | reverse complement strand
TGTACACAAGACATTTTCAACGGTGTAGGTAAATACTTCATTAGCATCGTTGTAACTATCAAACATACCATCCATGACATTTCCGTTAGAATCTGTCCAAACACCACCTACTACTGGCGTACCTTGAAGATGATCGAAAAGATTAAAAACGCCATAATTGAAACAAATAACCATGGTACTATCTTGTCCCGGGTCTACTGCCGGATCAATAGCTACAATAACCTGATCTGAAGATGCGCATCCGGGATAACCGTCGGGATATACAGTAACAGTATATTCCGTTGTCTGGTTCACATCAGCCATTGGATTAGGGATGTTAGGATTGCTCAATCCTGTAACCGGTGTCCATTCGTAGATATAGGAACCGAAGCCCCCACAAGAACTATTAAACAATGGCGTATTTGTTGGGATTCCTCCTGGGCCGATGGAAAATAATTCATTACCAAAAGTGTCTGAAAGAGTAAAGAATATCTCTCCATTCCAACCGCCATCAGTAAGAATCAATTCATAATTGGCACCTCCTGGAAGCGTAAAACTGACTGTTTGACTATTTCCAAAATTGAGTGTGAAAGTTTCTTGTAAAGCCCCATCAACCCATACTTGCAGAGTATGGCCGTTCCATCCATCGCCAAAAGTAACTTGCATTAATAAAGAAAGCACACAATCAGATACGTTGCCTCCAACTGTAACTTCAGGATTAAGTTGCACAGGATCAGAGCACATAATCATGTCCAAACCTGCATTTACTGAAGGACCGGGAATAACTTCAATTGTTACTGTGGTATCAAAAGTACAACCGAAATTATTGGTCGCATAAAATGTGTATTCATAGAGTCCAAGTGCTGGCGGAAGAACAGAAATTGTATTGCCATCAGCAGAAATATCACTAATAAAAGGGCCTTCCCACCAAGAGGAATCCGAACCCATTCCAATCGTTGGAGTAAATGTTGTTACCCCTGGGAAAAGGGCTGGATTAAAATTGATTCCCCAATAAAAAATGTAGCCATTATCAATCGCGAGATTATCAGTAATGGTAAGCGTCCATTCACCATTTAAAGGACAACCTACAAATGCGCATAGATCCTGCCAAGATTCGTAAGAACCGGCGGGCAAACTTCCACCACCGGCATTTTGACCCCAAGTGCCATTATTTGCATCCGGGTCCCAGTAATAATCATAACCTACACCGGGATCAGTTGAACCATCGTCAATAGCTTCACCCAGAAATGTTCCGCCACCGCCATTTTCCGGAAAACCAACCATGATAACGGTTGTGCCATCAGGGCAGGTTAGTTGAACTTCGAGGTCACCCATATATGAATGCTCCATATTCACTAGAATATCGAGGAGATCATCGCAATTTTCAAGAGTTTGACCTGGATCAAAAAAGTCGAAAACTATTGACGAGGAATAAGCAAAACCAGCGCCATCAGCCAAATAGGTTGTTCCAGCCACAACCTGTGGAGGCAAAGAAGTCCAAGTAACACTTTGAACAGGATTTCCATCAAGCATAATATCCTCACCCAGGCATGTTACTGTTTCCCACTCCGTATTGAAAACGGGGATGGTACTTACCAATATTTGCAATGGATCAAGGTTTAGGCTATTACATCCATTATTATCGATTACTGTTAGCGTTACAATGTATTCACCGGGCTCTGTAAAGACGTGAGTAATTTCAGATCCACCACTTTCTACCGTTCCATCATCGAAATTCCAAACATACTCTACGAGATTAAATCCTGCTTCGGCATAAGATCCGTTATCGCTAAAAGTAACAGGGGCATCCAAACAAACACCCACCGACTGAGTATTGCCTTGTGGCGCAGGATCTGAAATAACTGATGCTGCAATTGGTATAGCGCAAGGAGTTACGCATGAAATTAATCCTTCCCAGCCGGGAAAAAATCCGGTATTATTAGTATTACAAACAAAAACAAATGTTAAACATCCTGTTGGATTGGTGATAGTTGCCGTAACATCGAGCCCTTGTAATTGATTACCGGTATAGGATCCTAGTGAATTGGCATTGTCATCCGGTCCATCGAAAATATAAAGTCGATCGTTATTATTTGGGTTTGGACTGGTTTGTAAGCTGAAAGCCGCAAATGCAATTTGGATAGCATCACCAGGATTATCAGGGCAAATAGTGAAAGTATAATCATTAGCTGAGTATTGTGACCCTTCAGCACCGCCATTATTATCATCTTGAAACGAGCCACCACAGGCATTGATGTTGCCATTGGTCATGAAGTAATTTTGTGCTTTGAGACTACCGGCAAACACTAAGAATGAAAGCGCAAGTATAATTCTAATCATTCTCGTTTGCATTTTGACGTTCGTAAAGCACCCTAGAAAGTTCGAGTGGATAGATTATAAACAAAACTCCTGTATCGCCAATTCGGTAATAGCCATAATGTTTATCTCGGATCGGAAAATCATAGGCATAAAGTGGAAATCCTGAAGCGATACTTTCTGCAGTTAAAGTTGCAAAATCCTGCGATCTAGGAGCAATTTCAAGTGCGTTCGGATATTCAGAAATGTCTTTGTTGAACTCGTTCATATCCTGAGTATAGAACCCATGAGCATTAACGAAATTCATGAATTCTAGATTCTCCTGTGGAATGCTCTGATACTTTTCAGTACCAAGGACTGATTCTAAATTCCAATTTGCATCTTGTGCTAATGATGCGATTGAAAAACCGCCTAAAAAGCAAAGATTTATGATGTGTTTTTTCATAGCTAAACTTCAATTAAAAAGACCAATTAAAAGTGTAATTGGTTGCAATCATCGTAAAACAGTTACAAAACCATTGAGTTTTTTGGAGTCAGAAGTAGATAGTGATCGGGTTTCAATTTTCCAGACATAAACTTCTTCCTGTACATAGTATCCACCTCCCAGCACTGATCCATCCCAAGGTTGAAGAATGTCATTACTTTCCCATATCAATTGTCCCCAACGATCGAAAATCTGAATCTCGTACTCTTCTTTGTTCACATCTTCACCAAGAACGAAGAAGAAATCATTTAGGCCATCATTATCAGGAGTAAATGCATTTGGGACATAAATCACAAAATCTTCGTTGATGAATACATTTCGGGTAACAGTATCAAGGCATCCAAAAATATTTTCTACAATCAATTGAACTTCAATAATTTGAGCATCATTAACTGGGAAAGTGAATTCAGGAGAATCTTGCTCAGAAAATCCATAAGGACCAAATGTCCAATTACTATTTTCTGCACCAAATGAAAGGTTGTTAAATTCAAAAGTAGTATTTGGCAGCAGCGCAGTTTGAGGATCAGAATTGAAAGATGCTATGGGCAATGGGTAAGATGCAATATAATTAGGAGCCGTTTCATCATAAATACAGCCTGCATCACTAGTAATCGTAAGAGAGACGTCGTAATATCCTGGCTCGAAATAAGTATGGGATGCTGAATTAACTGTATTGGCAAATGTACCATCACCGAAATCCCAAATCACGGAAGAAATAATTTCCGGATTCGTAGCAAAACCCTGAAAATTAACTGTCACAGGATTACAGCCATTTAAAACATCAGCAATAAAATCTGCTGCGACAATTTCTTCCAAATCAACCGTAACACAGTCAGTAATTGGCGTGGTTTCGCAGGCATCTGCAAGAGTGAGACAATATTCAACATCTTCTAATAGCTGAACTGTTGACGGGTTTCCAATAACTACGTCGCCATTATCACTCTGCCATGTGAATGTGTAGGGCACTAGTCCACCCGAAACATTTGTAGCCGACAAATCCAATGAATCTTCTAAACAGACCGTAATATCATTCATCAGATTCATTTGCAGAGGCGCATAAATAAATACCAGAATTTCTTCAGTATTGGTAATACAATTCTGATCAAAAGTTGCGTAAACAACTACGGGTGTTGGATTGGATGTTGGTTCAAATGAAAATTCATCACCAACAAAATCGCCAAAATTCCAAATGTAAGTTAGAGGTTGATTCAAATTTCCGCTGATAGCTTGAGCAGAAAGGGTAGCTGTTCCGTTGATACAAACTGTAGTATCATTACTAGCTAAAATTTCCACTTCATTGATAAGGATTTCGACGGTAGAAAACTCTTCACAACCGGCATCTGTTATTGTATAGGTAAATACTCACTGATCATCCGTAATGGTATCAAACAAACCTGTTATTTCTTCTCCATTTTCATCAGTCCAAACACCACCAGCATCAGGGTTTCCGCCTAACAAACCAAAAAGAGGAATATTGCCATAACTTCCACAAAATTCACCAACAGCATTATCCCCTGCGTCAACATCTTCACCAACAAATACGGTAACTTGATCTGAGGTAGCACACTCCGGGAAACCCGCAGGATATATAGTTAGATCGTAAGTTGTTGTTTCAACTAAGCCAGTAACTGTAGGTTGACTTATAAATGTAGAAGATAATGCTGTGCCAGGCGACCAAAGTATATCATAAGCAGGCCCTCCTGAAGAACATCCGATTTCATAAATCATTTCTTCATAAAATCCATCCTGACAAGCACCAAAACCATCGGAAACAATTTGAATTGTAATACATCCAGTAGGCCCTGTAGCTGTGTATGTGCCTGAAAGCAAACCAGTTAACGAAGCAAGTAGTGGTGCACCAACATTATTACCGTCATAGATATTGATGAAATCCCAAAAATTTTCCATCTCACCGGCAAGGAAAGAAATACTCATATTGGTAATACCATCACCTGGATTATCAGGGCAATAGGTGAAAGTAGCATTCGAATTGAGTAAATAACAATAGTCATAAATTCCGCTCACAGCAGAACAGGAAGGAAGATCTTGACCAACGATTCCGGCTTGCAATGAAGTATCATCTCCAAGACATAAAAAAATATCATCCCCTGCCCAAGCTTCAGGATTAGGGTTTACCGTTACCGTAACGGTTGTATCGAATGTACAACCGAAGTTATTGGTAGCATAGTAGGTATAATCATAAGAACCCGGAGCATCAGGAAAAACAGTAATTTGATTTCCATCTATAGAAGTATTAGTAATAAATGGGCCTTCCCAATAGCTGGAGTCTGCTTGCAGACCAATAATTGGAGTAAAAGTAGTTATGCCTGGAAAAAGTGTAGGGTCGAAGTTAATTCCCCAATAAAAAATATAACCGTTGTCGATGGCGAGATTATCCGTGATGGTTAGCGTCCAGTCGCCATTAAGCGGACAACCCACAAAAGCACACAAATTTTGCCATGATTCGTATTCGCCTGATTCCAGACTTCCACCAAATTGAGCATTTTCACCCCAAGTTCCATTAGTTGCATCAGGCACCCACCAATAGTCGTAACCAACTCCAGGATCAGTAGAACCATCATCAATTGCCTCTCCAAGAAAAGTTCCGCCGCCGCCATTTTCGGGAAATCCAACCATAATAACGGTAGTTCCATCCGGGCAAGTTAATTGCACTTCCAGATCACCCATATATGAATGTTCCATATTTACTAAAATGCTAAGCAAATCAGAACAATCTTCAAGGACTTGATCAGGATCAAAAAAATCGAAACTTAATGTTGTTGAATAGGCAAATCCGGCGCCATCGGCAAGATACGTTTGCCCGGAAACAACTTGCGGAGGTAAAGCAGTCCAGGTAACGCTTTGAACGGGAGCTACATTCAAATTTGCAACTGTACCCAAACAAATTTCTTCTGTAAATTCAGTATTAAAAATCGGAATTGTGCTCACCAAAACCTGCAGTGGATCAAGATTGAGGCTGCCGCAACCATTATTATCTTGCACTGTTAGCGTAACAATATATTCACCCGGTTCGGTGAAAATATGCGAAACTACTGGTCCGCTTGTGCTATCAATAGTTCCATCGTCAAAATTCCAGTTATATGAATCTAGATTAAATCCCGGTTCTGCGAAAGAACCATTATCGCTAAACGTTACGGGGGCATCCAAGCAAACCCCAACCGATTGAGTTATACCTTGAGGTTCTGGATCGGAAATAACAGATTGAGCAGTTGGAGTTGCGCAAGGAGTTTCGCAGGATATTAGTCCTTCCCATCCTGGAAAATTTCCGGTATTTCCCGTGTTACAATCAAATACAAATGTTAAACAGCCGGTTGGATTGGTAATAGTTGCTGTTACGTCTAAACCTTGCAATTGATTTCCGGAATATGAACCCAAAGAATTTGCGTTGATATCTGGTCCATCAAAAATGTATAAACGATCGCTATTATTTGGATTTGGACTAGTTTGAAGATTGAATGCTGCAAAAGAGATTTGGATAGCATCTCCAGGATTATCTGGACAGATGGTAAAGGTGTAATTCGTGTTCGAGTAAGGTGAACCTTCTGCCCCTCCGTTATTATCATCCTGAAATGATCCACCACAAGTGTTGATTATACCGGTGGTCATGAAATAATTCTGCGAGAATGCAGAATTAGCCATTAAACTGATAGTCAACACTCCAAAAACTATTCTCAAGTAAGGATTTCCCATATTTCAACGTACTCTACAAGACCATGCAATTTAATGCAATTTCAATTGTAAGACGCATTAAAAAACCCAAACGTTGCATGGGTTTTTCACCGAATGATGCTCACATGTCCTCTTCTCACAACATTCTCTGCTTTAGATGCACTACCGAGCTGCAATTGCCAAACATAAATATCAGACGGAACGAGTTCAGATGTTGTTAAATAATTTCCGCCCCAACCTTCTCCGGGAGTATTAGATTCGAACAATAATATTCCCCAACGATCAAAAATTTGGAACAAATACTGTTGCTGATCAAAACCATGTATTACCGGGTAAAAGAGTTCATTTCTGCCATCTTGATTAGGGCTGAAAGCGTTGGGGACAAAAATTCCCAAATCAGATTCAACGAAGATGTATCGGCAAAGGCTATCAACACATCCAAAATCATTGGTTACCGAAAGACAAGCAAGAATGGCTTCATTACCTACTGGTGCGATATTAATTTCAGGAGACCAATCATCGTAAATGAGGCTATCTATCCGCCATTCCCAAAAATCCGCATCCGTTGAATTGTTTTCGAAAAGAATAGTTTGATTGTAAATAGTGATTTCTTCAGGAGCATAGTTAAAATCAGCTTCAGGCGATGGGTACACAGTTATAGATTGATCGAGTGATGCCTGCGCGGGGCATCCGTTTGTACCCAAGGCATTTAATGTAACAGCATATACTCCCGCATCATCAATAGTGATAGTATTTCCTGTCACTTGAATATCATCCCCAATCATCCAATAGTAAAAAGTACCGATTTCATTGTTACTGCTATGTTCCAAGATTACCGTGAATGGAGCGCAACCTGCTACGGGTTCTAGATTGAGAATAAGTTCAGGAGCTTGTCTAACTTCTATATAAACTGAATCAGTCCCTGGGCATCCAAAATCATTGAAGCCTGTTACAAAAAACAAAGAAGATTGCAAAGGAGTAACAGTTGCCGATCCATTTAAATTATCTGTAAGCCAGGGATTAGAACTCCAGGCATAATCATCTCCTCCACTGGCATGGAGTGTAAGTTCTTCGTTTTCGCAAATTATAACCTCCTCCCCGGCTTCTATAACCGGCAAGGGATAAATAGTAACATCAACCGTATCGGTAATAGTACAAGCACCGTCAGAAATTTCCACAACGAATGTAATTTCTTCTGTTTGATTGCCCAAATTTCCCATAGAAACCAATGGGCTCGGAGAATTTGGGTCATCAAGTCTATCCGCTGGTGACCAAAAGAAAGTGAAATCACCCACACTTTGTTCACCTATCTGAACGGATGAAACACTAGCACAAGCACTAATATCATTACCCGCCTCAAAGCCCGGAATGGGAAGTACTATTACTTGCCACACAGCTAAATCGGGGCTGCAAGGTGCTGGAGATTCAACAATATATTCTAGTGTTCCGCTTTCTGCAGGCAGCAAAGTACTTTCCAAAATTTGTTCGTCGTTAAACCACCAGCTTCCATTGATATCAGCGTCAGAATCAGGTAAATCGACGAGTACCATCTCTGTTTCATTTAAACAACGTTCAATTATTCCATCACTGCCAGCATCAGACTGTTGGAATGTAGTAATATTCAGACTGAATTGCGGTGCAGCACAAGCGCCAATTTGTGGTGCTTGGTAAAGATAAATTCCTGCAGGCAAATCATCAGGATCAATAACTGGAAAGGGCAAATTGACTCCATTTTGCGACCAAACACCCCCAAGTGGGAAATCATTCGGTAAATAAATATCAGGAAAAACATTTGCACCCGTATTGCAAAGATCGAGTTCTAAAGAAGCACTTTCTGCAATTGGTAATTCCACTGTTATTTCGATTTGTGCCTCATCGGAAGGGCAATTGAGGGAGCCCACAACTTCAAAAGTGAAGGTAAATATGCCTTCCGTTTCAGGACTAAAAAAGCTTGAAACTGGCAGCATATTGCTATCATACCATTGGGTAGTTTGTGCAGGGTCAGGATCAACAAGAGAGTTCAGATCGATTTGACTAATATCAACGCAAACCGCTAATAATGCATCATCTCCTGCATCAGCAAGCAATTCTATATTAAACTCGGTTTGAGAATCATCATCAGGACAAGCTAAACCATATACTTCATACGAAAAAATATACTGCCCTGCAGACTGTAAGATTTGAACATTACCAAGACCCAGCCCATTTTGGTCAAGCCACTCCCCCCCATTACTGGCATTATCCGGTAAAAAATCATTTAACGCTATCAATTGTTCTCCGCAGAGTGTAAAAGATTGATCGTTGCCAGCAAGCGGAAAATACTCTACATCTATAGTTACTTCTGCTACCTCATCTTGGCAACCCAGCGCTTGAACCAAATACGAATAAACACCAGGAGAATCAATGGCAGGATTGAATTCGCCAGAAGCAACTAAGCCATCAGGACCTGACCAAATTCCACCCGCATCAGGAGAGCCATTCAAAAGATTGAGAAGTTCAACTTCAGTTTGATTACTGCAATAAATGGCTGAATTATTCACGCCTGCATCAATACCATCATTAAAATTAACGGTTAATGTGCTGGATTGAGGGGTGCATGGAGTAGCTGCGTTGATGCGATAAGTGTAAGTACCAGCAGGCAGTATTGCCGGGTTAAAAACTGGACCAACCAACTGATTTATAACATTATACCAAAGCCCTCCAACATCCGGATTACCCTGCAAGTAATTAAACATCACAAAAGGTAAAGCATCCGGACAAACAGTGATAGAGCTACTAATCCCTGGATCGGGCAATTGGTTTTCGACTACAAACAAAGTGCTAATAACTGCTGCACAGCCAGCAACTGTATCTATTTGATATGTAAACAAAGTAGTTTGATCCGATGCAGGGTTGTATATTCCATCATCAGGAATACCGCCTGAATTATAAAAAATCCCATTGGGATCAGGATTACCGAAAAGTGCATCAAATAGTGGAAATGGCTGATAAGTTTCACAAATCAAATATGTAGTAGTAATTCCCGGATTGGCAGGCTCGTTTACAATAAGGTTTAGTAAATAAGGAATATCGCAAGTCCCGTTATTTAGCCAATAAACAAAATACCCTGAGTTGATTAACTCAGGATCAATAGTACTGGCAATTAAATTTACTGAAGTATCTGTCCACCAGCCACCGATAGGAACAAAAGGATCCATCAAATCAATTAAATCGATAATGGGATCTGTGCTGCAAATAGCAGTTTCAGTAGTACTTGATAAATTATTGAATGTGCCTAAAGTGATGACTTCTATATATTGTTGATTATCGTAAGTCAGTTGAAATTCATAAATGCCTGGGCATAACGAAGTGATTTGAACATTGTCGGAAATGCCACTATCATTTCCAATTGGCATTCCGTTTAATAGCCAAAGGAGAGAATAATCCGAAGGAGCAGGCAAACTGATTTGCACTTGAGCATCACAAGATGCGCAATCACTTGATTGAATTGGGTCATAGACAATTTGAGCCCTGACAGCGCAAGTCAGCACAATTCCCAATAGAAATATGCAATTCTTCCACGCCACCGTTTTTAGTTTTAAGTTAAGTCACAACTGGTAAAAGGCTGTGTGGTAGGCAAATGTACAAAAAAAGTCCCACAAATGCGGGACTTTTCTCTGGTTATTGGTTGTTTTGGTTAAGGAGTTACAGTGACAGTGCCACTGTAATATTCTTCGTCGCCTTTTTCATTGGTGAGTTGTACTACCCATGGATACGATGTTCCGGCGTTAGCCAGCGTTCCATTTGGCAATATACCTTTCCAAGGATTGTAGCGATCGGTAGATTCGAAAATTGCTTGATTATTGTTGTAAATAGTGAGTTTGAAATTAAGGTCTCTGATTCGCAGGGCTTCAGGCATGAAGTAATCATTTAAGCCATCACCATTTGGTGAGAATGCATCTGGTGCAAGCAAATTGAAATCTTCTCCGATGGTTACGTATTGATATACACTATCTACACATCCAAATTCATTTACAACAAGCAATTTAATCGGGTAATCGCCTTCTTTATTGAGAGAGAGACTAGGATTAATATCTTGAGAGAATGATTTCTCTTTGATGGACCAAACGGCAGCACTTGCACTTTCGCTCTTGTTAATCAGTTTAACACGAGGTGCTTCAGCTGGACTATTTTCAAATTCCCAGTCGAAATTGGCATGTGGCCGTGGATTAATAAGAACCATATCCTTAACAGTTCTAGTTTTAATCTGTCCATCCGCAGAAGAAGTTACCGAAAGGGTAACATCATAAGCACCTGGCTTAGAATAGACATGCACTGGATTTGGCTGGCTAGAGAAATTTCCATCTCCAAAATTCCA
>JBDNHP010000210.1:0-11733 GCA_041688765.1 Flavobacteriales bacterium | reverse complement strand
TACTTGCTCACACTAAAGGCAAAGAAGCGATCCCTGCTATCGAAAAAATTAAGGAAAGCATTTTTCAAATGGCCGGTGAAAACAAAAATTCACCAAGCTACCTTTCACTCCAGTTATTATTGGAAGAAGTTCAAGGAAAACGTAAAGCTAAAACTGAAAATATAAAGAAAGAAGTTTAGTTCTAGGTTTTTGACTTTTAAAATAGGAAAGAGGTAAGTTCTCGAATTGAAATTCAAATGAGAACTGCCTCTTTTCTTTTTAGTAGACTGAAGTGAGTCTCATGGGATTGAAGATGAGCTAACCTTCTAATCTGAAAAAAAACTAAATACCGCTCTTATGGAGGGGATTTAGGAAGTGTCTGAAAGATCTCTAAATGAATTATAATACGTAATTCTAGCTTACTATCCGCTGTTAAATTTAAGCAAACATGCAGATTTTAGAGGAATGTAGTATTTTTCAATATCCCAGTCAAGTGAAATGCAAATTTGAATGAATTAGCCATAGAAAACATTTTTATGTAGACATCCATTTACATCAATTCAACTATAATAAACAATACTCCTATTAATAACAAAATGAAATTAAACATCCTTCTTCTTCTAATTTTATTGAATTCATGCAATGGCCAAAACACTTCGCAAGCTATTAAAAGCAATGAAAATGATCAATTATTTTCTCCCACATCTGGTGAAATTGTAACAGAACTTGGAACTAATATAATGCAGGTATATCAGGACAAGCAAAACATTTATTGGTTTGCAAGTTGGGAAAGCGGTTTATATAAATATGATGGGAATGAAATTCTTCATTTTACTACGAAAAACGGTCTTCCTAATAACCGAATTGATGAAATTAAAGAAGATAATTCCGGAAATGTCTATTTCAATACAAGTGAGGGTATATGCAAATTTGATGGTGCAAATTTCACAATCTTAAAGAAAGCAGAATACAATAATGAATGGGCATTAGAACCCAATGACCTATGGTTTAAAAATGGTTGGGACTCAGGAAATTTTTTTAGATATGATGGCAATTTATTATACAAATTACAAATCCCAAAGACTGCAATTGGAGAGGAGCATATTTCTAAAAACCCGAACAATCAAAATCCCTATACGGTTTATAGCATTTATGACGACAGTAAAGGAAATGTTTGGTTTGGCACAGCAGCCCAAGGAGTCTTCCGATATAATGGGAAATCATTTGACTGGATTTTGGAAAAAGATGTTGTGGAAATTTACAATGAACCTTCTGAAGGTTCTAATGGTGTGCGTTCAATAATTGAAGACAAAGACGGTTATTTTTGGTTCAATTCTATGTTTCGATATCAAGTGTACAACAATAAATTTACTACTGTAAATAATATGGATAGCACATTTTACAAGCGAGAAAAAAGCATAGGTAGTTTAGACGGGAAATACGATGGTAATTTGAATGAGTATTTGTCTATCGCCAAAGACAATAATAATGAATTGTGGATATCTACTTATACTTCCGGTGTATATCATTATGACGGCCAAAAAATAACTCATCATATTGTGAGAGAAGATTCTGCTGAAATAGAACTATTTTCTATTTACAAAGACCACAGTGGAACCTTATGGCTTGGAACGCTTAAATCGGGAGTATATAAATTCAATGGGCAAGACTTTGAAAGGTTTATGCACTGAAAAAAAAGCATTCACTGGGATTCAATTGGGCTATGCAATCGCTTTAATGGCTAATCATACCATTGTATTGTACAAAAAGATTGATCGAAAGAATGGAAGTTTTTTCAATGGAAGCTATATTTGTATAAATTAGAATGCATTTAAACACGCTAAGTGTTAGGCCACCAACGAAGACATTAGAGAGAATAAATCCCGTTATTTTGATTCCATTTAAAATCATAATTAGCACTCCAAATATTTCATTAAGCTTTGCAGTACTTGCAATTTGTAATTTGATCTCGGGGTGTACCGATACATCATCGACCCAAACCGAATTTCAGAGCGAAAAAAAGGAAACTGTGCTAATTCCTATCAATTACAATTTCAATAGTCTAAAACTACATTTGAACAGTGATTTTGACGCCCCATCCTCTCCTATTGATTGGAGATGGGATTATATGAATTCAAACAATGGAATGCCCGATACAAATGGGATTGATCAGTACATGAACATTGACCAAGCTTTGTTTTCATTCAACACTGCAAAAACATTGCCAACATTAGGCATTACGACAAACCAGAAAAAGATCATTCAATTCAGCAGCACAACCATATTCTACTTAGCTGATCACAGTGAGGAATCAATCAAAAATGTGCTCGACAGTTTATCAAATTTCGATCTTCTTAGAGATGCGAAGATCCAACAATCCATCATCCAAAATAGTTTGTATTTTAGCTCATACCCCGATTATGAAGAAATGATTAAATTAGTGCTATCCGACCATGAATTTGGATATGACAAAATAACGTATGAAATTAAGCTGATTATAGATTAAATGTAAAACATGAGCAACATCTTCATTTATATGACCATGCTTTTGAGCTTTGAAGCATTGGGACAATCAACTATAAGTGATACTACGGACAGCTTTAAACACTTTCAATCACTTGAAGAATTGCTACCAAGTTCAAGGGCTATTCACAACGAAACATTTGATCTAAAATTCCTGATAAGAGCTTTGCCAGATAATGGCTGGTTTTTGCAATTAAACGAAGACTCCAGTTACGAATACATACAATGGTCAGGCTGGGGTGAACCAGAAGGACAGATTATAGAAACCGGGAGCTATAATATCATCCATAACAAATTAATTCTGAAATCATTCAATGCCGAGAGCCAATTAGATGGCTTAACGTTTTCCTTAATCACTTCTGAAGCGAGGGATATAGAGAATCATATTAATGTTGATTGTGTGGAAAAGAATGCGCAGATCTATTGTCTGTATATGCGTTGAGATATCCGTATTAATGAAGATTTTTGTGCTCTGAATACCGATATGAGCCGGTGATTTCAAGATTACGTTACCTTCGAGTTCATATTTTAACCTCGCATTCTGCAAATGTTAAAAACCAAGTTAAAATTACAATATATTACATGAAAATAAAATTATTTTTCGTGCTGATTATTTCCATATTGACTTGGAATTTTGGCTATTCTCAATCATTGCAAAAGATCGAATTGGACCCAAGTGATTTTTACTGCGGACATTATTTGGTAGTAGAACCGGAAAATAGGGATTCCATTTCAGGAGTATTATTGCTATTAGCGGGCTTTGGACAAATTCCGGAAGACAGTCCAACTGAAACCGAATTACACCATGTTGCTCAGAGCAATAATATTTTGACCGTTTTCTATGCTGGGGGGAATAAACTTTATGCTGACTCCATAACAGTAGAAAAACTAAACATCGTAATAAAAGATGTTTTAAATCGCTACCCGGTGAAGAGTGACATATTTGTTCTAGGCGGATTCTCTGCTGGTGGAATGATTGCTATGAGGTATGTAGAGTTATGTAATGAGTTCCCAGATCAGCTTCCAATACAACCAAAGGGAGTGTTTACTGTGGACTCTCCCATCGACATATTTACTATTTATGAGCAATTAGTAGAATCGGCTAAAAATAACTATTCGCCAATAGCGGCTGAAGAGGCTTTAAGGGCTATGGAACACATCGAAAATGACTACGGAGTTCCTCTAGAAAATATCGCCATATATGCTAATCTTACTGCTTTCAGTATGAATAAAAATTACAGCCAAAACGAGCAGTATTTAAAGAATACTGCAGTGAGGACCTATCATGATGTAGATATTTCTTGGCGCATAATAAATCGGAATCAAACGGTACATGGTTCCAATTATGAAGTAACTGCAGAACTCATCAATAGACTGGTGTTAATGGGTAATAACAGAGCAGAATTTATGCAAAGTTTCCAAACAGGCTATCGGTCCACTGGTCAAAGACATCCCCATTCATGGTCAATCGTGGATGAAGTGGAATGTATCAATTGGATGAAAAGCTTATTGAATTAGCATTTAGCCAACAACTCTAAGGGCATTTTCATCTAATTTTTTTGCAATGCTAAAAACCCAGTATTTGCAAACTTTTTCAACTCACTTGATGCAAAAACACTGCATCAATTTTCTCAGATTAAAAGCTTAGATGAACACACCAAATTTGCTAATAATATAAGCCCTTTGAGATACTTGAAAAAGAGCATCTAATACTTCTAAAAGTAAATCTTATCGAAAAACAGAAAGATAACTGAGCTTCCCTTTCTGCTAAATCAAGAAAAGCAAAATACAATACATCACAGTTACCAATAAAACGAACATTCCATATTCGAAATAACGCAGTGCTTTGTTTACATTTTTGAACTTGCCGTCAGTAATCTTGGAGATCACATAGATTTGTTGTCCCAACTGACTAAACAGCTCTTCTTCATTCAAACTTATTTTATAGAATGTTTCAGAAAATTCTTGAACTGAGTTAAATTTAGAAATAACATCCCCAAACATTCAAACTCAACATAAATCAACATTTGCCGACACAAACATTTCTCAACGGTTTCCGATCTCGCCATTTTTAGTCACTTTATAAAAAAAAGGCTGAACTATTTCGTCCAGCCTTCTCAAACAAACAAAGTAGTATCAAACTTAACGAATCACAATCATTTGTCTTGAAGACGAACCAGCATTTTGTGAGTTCATCACTTCCAGAACATAAATTCCACGTGGAAGATTAGTATCAATATTCAAAGTTCCGTTAGATGTATTGCTGTAAACTATTTGTCCAACACTGTTGATAATTCTAACGAAGGTAAATTCACCCGAAGTCTTCAAGGTAAATTCACCATTGCTCGGATTAGGATAAACATTTAGAATTTGAGAATGCAATTCCAAAACACCAACTATACTGAATTCTTCAGATACCGATTCACCGCAAGAGTTAGAATAAGAAACAGTGTAAACACCATCATCTGTTGCAATATAGGTAGGTTCATCAGCACCTTCGATCAAATAGCCATTTACATACCACTGAATATCGTAACCTTCAACCCAGTTATTGGCCATTAATTCAGATCCATTAGCAGCAATAATAGGAGTTGCAGGGCCTACAAGAACGATATCGGCTTCTCCAACTTGAAACTGAGCCTGAAATTCGCCAACTTCATAAATCAATTTAATTTGATAGGTCCCCGGCTCAGAGTAAGTATGAGCAATAAGGCCTTCACAGGCATCACTCATGTTTCCATCGCCAAAATCAACATAACAATTGGTATAATCAATGTTGATGGCTGAGGTATTGTTTACTTCCACTGAGCTGCAATCGCCGGTAAAACTGTAATGCGCATTCAAGGTGCTCAAAAGACATTCTTCAGGCAAAAACTGAACTACTTCATTACAGAATTGTACAAAGCTTTCTCCACCGAGGAAAACATAAGAATCAAAACCTGCATCGCCGGCATCAGCAATTGCAAGTTTAATATGATACACTTCGCCAATAACTAAATCGCCAATACTTGCATGAAGCAAAGTGGTAAATCCATCTGACTGAATAACTGTTGGATCACTAACATAAGGTTCTGAAGAACCATCGCCATTATGAATAAAATATTCGCAATAAGAACAAGGCCCTTGGTTTCCGGTACCATTATTCAAATTGTTAATGGCAACAGGAATATCGGTGCCGGGAATAAGAGCTATATTAACAGCTCCATTGGAGTATGGACCGCTAATTCCGGGGCCACTGATAAAGAACCCAAAACCATCATTAAAAGATGACCCAACAAATTCATCATACTCTTCAGATCCAAAAACAAACTGGAAATCGAGGGAATCTCCGGTGGCTATAAAATCAAAATCAACCACCGATGGATCATTCACGCTGAACGAGTTCAGTATGGATATCAAATCACTATCATCATAATTGAAAATTTGATAATCTCCTTGGGTGAATGAGCCAGAATTGTTCGGTCCTACTGCACCGGTAACATATCCACTTCCCATAATAATGCCCGAATTCAATCCAACATTAGATTGGCTGCCTTCAAACAAACCGATGTGATAATTACCACCTGAGAAAACAATATTCGAAGTAAATACTCCATTTGAAAGAAATGCATCTTCAATTATTTGCTCTGGCGTTAACGTGGTATCAACAGATAATTGAGCGGAAACATTGGCTGCTATTACAACAGCCATACATAAAGTGTATAGGTGTTTCATGAGATTTGATTTTGGATACTTTAGACCTTAAATATAGAAAATTCTGAGTGTAAATGCTATAATTAGCTGCTTATCAGAGAACAAATCAGTATTTTAACCTGCAACGTTTGAAAAGCTATTTGCCATTTTTTCATCAAATTGCAGCTCCAATTCAGTATCATGAAATTGTTCGTCAAAAATATAGGGCTTCTCGTTTCCGCTTCTGAAAACTCAGATAAGTTGAAGAAGGGTGCGGCTATGCGGGAATTGTCAGTTTTAGCAGATGCCTGGTTGGCTGTAGAAAATGGCATCATCGCCGATTTTGGGGCAATGTCGGACTGGCCGGGAATAACAGATTGGCGTGACTTAGAAGTAGTTGATGCCGAAAACAAAATGGTTCTCCCCTGCTGGATTGATTCCCATACTCACATGGTTTTTGCCGGAAACAGAGTGTCTGAGTTTGAAGATAGAATTCGCGGATTATCTTATCAGGAGATAGCTTCCAAAGGCGGAGGAATTCTCAACAGCGCAAATTTGCTCGCATCCACGGATGAAAATCAACTTTTTGAAGCCGCAATGGAACGAGCTTGGAATGCAATTCGTTCCGGTACAGGTGCTTTAGAAATCAAAAGTGGATATGGTTTAAGTACCGATGCTGAACTGAAAATGCTGAGGGTTATCCGCAGAATGAAGGAAGCCTTGCCTATTCCTGTTAAATCGAGTTTCTTAGGCGCACATGCCATTCCTGCGCGTTTTTCGGGAAATGCTGATGCTTATATCGACGAAATTATTAATGAAACTTTACCCGAAGTGACAGCTCAAAAGCTCGCGGATTACATTGATATTTTTTGCGAGAAAAATTACTTCGAAATCCATCATTTGGATCGTTTGCTCGAAGCAGCGGGCAAATTCGGATTAAGAGCCAAAGTGCATGTAAATCAGTTTAATGCTTTTGGAGGGGTAAAACATGCCATAAATCATAATGCCTTGAGTGTGGATCATCTGGAGGCTTTAAATGATGAGGACATTCCTGCATTGCTCAACAGTGATACCATACCGGTAGCACTTCCAGGCTGTTCCTTCTTTTTGGGTATTCCTTATACTCCGGCTCGACAAATGATTGATGCCGGATTACCACTGGCTATTGCAAGTGATTTTAATCCTGGATCTTCACCTTCCTATAACATGAATTTCGTAGTTGCACTGGCGAGCATTAAAATGAAAATGTTACCGGAAGAAGCCATCAATGCTGCAACTATTAATGCCGCTTTTGCATTGGAATTAGATCAGGATTTCGGTTCTTTGAGTATTGGCAAACAAGCGAATTTCATAATCACAAAACCGATGAGTTCTTTAGCGCAGATAGCCTATTCTTTTGGCGAAAATCCAGTGGACAAGGTTTATATAAAAGGAAAATTATTCAATTAGCCGCTCTTGAAGAAAGACACAAAATTCATTTAGATTATCCATTTTATTCTAAATTATTGAGTTCATTTCTCCGGTTTCAGATTTGTTTTACACTTCATCATCTTCTTTTTCTGGAGAAAATAGCTGGTTAGCGTATTTCAAGAGGCAAGAAATGTTCCCTTCAAACTGTATTTCAGCTCCGCAAACCCAATTCCAGTGCGGAAAATACAATTATCAACATAAAAATGTAATTTATCCACTTAAACTATGTATCTTTGCAGCGAATTTTAAACGACCAAGTGTCATTTATGTCCCGTCCTTAATGGAGTGGGCTGCCCGGGAAAACGAATTATAGAGGCGGCCTTTACAATAAACCCCTCATAATAATGACGTTCTCAGAACTGAATTTAATTCAGCCTGTGCTTCGGGCTATAACCGAAGAAGGCTACACTACCCCAACTCCTATCCAAGAACAAGGTATTCCGGTTATGCTGGAAGGAAAAGACCTTTTAGGTGTTGCTCAAACAGGAACAGGTAAAACTTGCGCATTCGCAGTTCCTATCCTTCATCGCATGTACGAATCAAGACCAGAAGGCAAAAAACGCGGTCCAATTCGTGCTCTTATTCTTACTCCCACTCGTGAACTAGCTGTTCAGGTTTCTGACAGTTTCAAAACTTACGGAAAATACACCGGTTTCAAAACCTGCGTTATTTTCGGTGGAGTGAGTCAGTATCATCAAGTACAAGCTCTTCGTGCTTATCCTGAAATCGTAGTTGCAACTCCAGGCAGATTGCTCGACCTTATTAATCAAGGTCAGGTGCATTTAGATCATTTGGAATTCTTCGTTCTTGACGAGGCTGACCGTATGCTCGATATGGGCTTTATTCATGATGTAAAGAAGATCCTTACCTACGTTCCTGAAGAACGTCAGAGTGTGTTCTTCTCAGCTACCATGCCTGAAAGCGTTGCAGCACTCGCTAATCGTATTTTGAAAGATCCTATTGAAATTGCAGTTACTCCAGTATCTTCTACTTCTGAAAATATCGCGCAATCTCTTTTCTACGTTAACAAAACCAACAAAAGCAAACTGCTTGTTCATATTCTTGAAGACCTTAACATCAAAAGTGCATTGGTATTTACCCGCACTAAGCATAAGGCCGAAAAGGTGATGAATGATCTTAATATGTTGGGAATTCGCACAGATGCAATTCACGGGAATAAATCTCAGAATGCTCGTCAGCAAGCACTCAACAATTTCAAAAAGAATAAAATTCGTGTATTAGTTGCTACTGATATCGCCGCTCGCGGAATTGATGTTGACAACCTATCGCACGTTATCAATTTCGAGATTCCTAACGAACCTGAAAATTACGTTCACCGCATAGGCCGCACAGGTCGTGCCGGAGCGAGCGGAATCGCAATCTCTTTTTGCGAGCAGGAAGAAATGGGTTACCTCAGAAGCATTCATAAATTACTTCCTCAGCCTATCGATGTTGTTTTAGATCATCCTTATGCTGAAGTAATGAATCCCCGCGATTCTTCATCTGAACTAGGCCGCAACGGTCGTCTTGCTAATCGCGGTGGCGGTGGTGGCGGTCGCAATGGTGGTGGTTCTAGAGGTGGATCACGAGGTGGATCATTCAATCGCAATGATCGCGGAGATCGCGGATCAGATCGTGGAGGTAATCGTGGTTTCTCTTCTGATCGTCGCGAAGGTGGATCATCTGATCGTCGTGAAGGTGGATCATCTGATCGTCGTGAAGGTGGATTTTCTGAACGTCGCGAAAGCAATGGCGGATCAGAGCGTGAATCTTCATTCCGTCCGGAAAGAAAGCCTTTCGCAGAAGCTAGTGGAGATCGTCGTGAGGGTTCTTCAGAAAGAAATGATTCATTCTCAAGAGAGAAAAGATCTTTTGGCGAAGGTTCAAATGATCGCCGTCCTTCTAATAATGGCGGAGAGCGTCGTTCAGAAGGAAGATCATTTGGCGGAGATCGTTCAAATGGAGGTGGATTTGATGCTCGTCGCTCTTCGGGCGACAGTCGTCCAAGCGGAAATGGCTTTGGAGAGCGTCGTTCAGAAAGTCGTTCTTTTGGTGACAGTCGTCCAAGCGGAAATGGCTCTGCTGAGCGTCGATCAGAAGGTCGTCCTTTTGGTGACAGTCGTCCAAGCGGAAATGGCTTTGGAGAGCGTCGATCAGAAGATCGTTCCACAGGTGATAGTCGTCCAAGTGGAAATGGTTTTGGAGAGCGTCGTTCATTCGGCAATGATTCAGGCGAACGTCGTTCATTTGGAGATCGCAATGAAAACCGTGGAGGTGATCGCAGCAAAGATCTTAAGGATAAAGCATCACGTTTCGATCGTCGCGACAAACCAGCTGGCAACGGTGGTGCGCGCAGTTCTGACAAACTGAGCTTCGAACGTCGTGGTCCTTCTAAAGACAAGCCTTTCTCAAAGAAAAAATCCTGGTAATAAAACACCAATAATAGAAAAGGCATCCAATTGGATGCCTTTTTTTTGTCATAGCAACGGCATAGCAGCGGATCTCAACAAAATTCTGAGATAGCTTGAAGCGAAGACAACATTTTCGATGAGAAATAGTCTAAAATACCATTATGACTTGCGGAGAATCTCCTTCGCTTTCCTTCGAGTCTTTGCAGCTAAAAAAAATCTAAAACTATCACTCATTCCTCAACCCAAATGAAATACGATAGTAAAATAATGGTAATCTACCCAACTGATACTCTCGTCTGATGCTCTGATCTGGATCATTGGATTCGTCAGGCGCATAGGTTAAACTCAACACATTTCGAGTGTCCAATAAATTCACTAAATCAATTCCTATTTCATGAGTACTTTTCTTAGTATTCAATCTATACGTCAGTTTTAAATCAGCCCTGAAATAGTCAGGAAATTGCAAGGTATTTCGCAAACTGTCGTTCACAACTAATTCACGTTGAGCATTACTAGCTTCAATATCAGCCGGACCATACCATCTCCCTCCCACGGCAGTTACTTTTGCACCCACCGTAAACATCGACTTCTTTCCTGATTTGAATTCCTTAGCCACTAAGGCATTCAGCGCATATCGACCATTAAAATCGGTGTTCCTCCATTTTCCATCCCTGCCTTTATACTGTGAATCAAAAAATGAACCTGTAAACAGAAAATAATAAGACTTTGAAAAGAATTTTTCAAGGGTAAATTCTATCCCCATATTCTGCTGAAAACCTTCATTTATCATTGTATCTGGAAAAAATCGGCTGAATCCCGAACCTGAGTTTGCCAATGAAAATGAATAGCTGTTTTTTTCGATCGGAATTTGTGATAATTGTTGGAAATAGATTTCTGATTTTAAGCGAAAATTTTGACCCAACATTCGCTCATAACCTCCTACTAAATGAATTGCTTTAGTGAAATCCATACTCCTATTGTACAAAGACAAACTGCCGTCAGAATTGGTTTTACTCGAATAAAAATACAAATAATGAGGTTGAACTTGAGAGTGCATTCCGGCGCCAAAAGAGAAGGTAGATTTCTCAGAAGCCTTCACACGCGCTGCTATGCGAGGTTCAATGGGCGAAATACTTCCATTCAACCCGAAATACTGTCCATGCAATCCAAAAATGAAATTAGTATTATCAGTTAATTTCCATTTAGTTTGAGTGTAATACTGTAGCAAAACGGCGGATGCTTGCGAATTCCAACGGGTAGTCCAAGAATTATAATTTTCGGAATTAATATCAAAATTCCAAATACTATCCGCAAAAGTGAAATCAAACTGTTGAGCAATTATTCCGGATTTCACTAAAAATTTGCGATTCAATTTGCTGTTTAAGGAAGTATGTGCAACTATTTTGGATTCTGTGAATTGGTAATTGAGCAAGGGTTTTAGAGAATCCAAAACATAATTGTTCTCCGCATCCAAATGACGAAAAACCATTTCATGGTAAGAGTCAACATTACTGTAATTGTAAGCTAATGTAAATTTCAGATATGTATTCTCAGAAAGCGATTTGGTATAAGACCCTCCAACAACAAACATCTGCGAACCGAAGTACTGATCACGATCATTGCTACCATAAATATTGCGCTCATCGGGAGATTCCTCATTTGAAATGAGGATATCGAT
>JBDNHP010000209.1:0-5040 GCA_041688765.1 Flavobacteriales bacterium | reverse complement strand
CGCATTCCTTTGAATACACGGCTTGGATCAGAAGAAGCTCCCAATGAACCCGGTGCACGCAAACGGTTATGCTGACCGTGAGTTGCTTCACCTACCCCAGCAAAGCCATGGCGTTTCACAACACCTTGAAATCCTTTACCCTTGCTTGTTCCTGTTACTTCCACTATTTCGCCTTCTGCGAATACGTCTGTGAGATTAATAGTTTCTCCTATTTTCACTTCTTTGTTAAAACTTGGTACTTCCATAAGTTTCACTTTTGGAGTAGTGCTGGCTTTTTTGAAGTGGCCCATCATAGGCTTAGAAGTACTCTTCTCTCTGCGCTCCCCGAATCCGATCTGCACGGCTGAATAACCGTCTTTCTCTTTGGTTTTCACCTGGGTCACGACACAGGGACCAGCTTCTATAATTGTGCATGGAATGTTTTTTCCAGCGGCACTATAGATACTAGTCATCCCTACTTTCTTTCCGATAAGTCCTGGCATCGTATTGGTTATTATTCCTGTTAAACTTTAATTTCTACTTCAACTCCGCTTGGCAACTCCAAACGCATGAGTGCATCTACAGTCTTCGATGAAGAAGAGTAGATATCCAGCAAACGCTTGTAAGAGCAAAGCTGGAACTGCTCACGGGCTTTCTTGTTCACGTGTGGTGAACGAAGCACCGTGTAAATCCGCTTGTGTGTCGGAAGTGGAATTGGACCGCTGATAACAGCTCCGGTCGCCTTCACCGTCTTCACGATTTTCTCGGCTGACTTATCGACCAAATTGTGATCGTAGGA
The DNA here is from genome assembly GCA_041688765.1 of Flavobacteriales bacterium. Lineage (GTDB taxonomy): Bacteria > Bacteroidota > Bacteroidia > Flavobacteriales_D > Sanyastnellaceae > JBDNHP01. The sequence goes on along the minus strand of JBDNHP010000209.1, from coordinate 4,262 downwards.
CTTTAGTTTTATTCTAATCTTCTGGGCCATGAGCCGTGATTATTTAGCGTTTGCTTTTCCTTTTACTTTAGCAATTACTTCTTCTGCAACGGTATTTGGTGCAGGAGCGTAATGCGAGAATTCCATAGTAGATGAAGCACGACCTGACGTGATAGTACGAAGGTCGGTTACATAACCAAACATAGATGATAATGGAACTTTAGCTTTGATCACAGTTGCTCCACTGCGCTCATCTGTTCCTTCAATCATTCCGCGACGTTTGTTAAGGTCACCAATACAATCACCCATGTTCTCCTCTGGAGTTACCACCTCAAGCTTCATGATCGGCTCAAGAATGATAGGGCGACAACTTGGTACAGCATTACGGTAAGCCATTTTAGCACAAAGCTCAAATGATAAACTATCCGAGTCAACTGCGTGGAATGAACCATCTTCAAGAGTTACACGGATGCTGTCCACAGGGAACCCTGCCAGTACTCCATTAACCATTGAATCTCTAAATCCTTTCTCAATAGCTGGGATGAATTCACGTGGGATGTTACCACCTTTGATATTGTTAACGAACTGCAAGCCTACAGGATTTTCTCCTTCAGCCGGCATAATTTTAACTGCTATATCAGCGAATTTACCACGGCCACCAGTCTGCTTCTTGAAAACTTCACGATGAGAAGTTTCACCAACGATAGCCTCTTTATAAGCTACTTGTGGAGCACCTTGATTCAATTCAACTTTAAACTCGCGACGCATACGGTCAACGATAATTTCAAGGTGAAGCTCACCCATACCTGAGATCACAGTTTGACCTGAATTCTCATCGGTATGAACTTTGAATGTAGGATCCTCTTCGGAAAGTTTTGCAAGTGCTAGGCCCATTTTATCCATATCCGCTTGAGTTTTAGGCTCAATAGCGATACCGATTACAGGCAATGGGAAGTTCATTGCTTCAAGAACAATAGGATGGTTCTCGTCACAAAGTGTATCACCCGTGCGAATATCTTTAAAACCAACAGCAGCACCAATATCACCAGCTTCGATCATCGGAACCGGGTTTTGCTTGTTAGAGTGCATCTGGAAAATCCTAGAGATACGCTCTTTTTTGTTGGTACGAGTGTTTAACACATAAGATCCAGCCTCGAGTTTACCGCTATATGCGCGGAAGAATGCCAAACGGCCTACGAAAGGATCTGTAGCAATCTTAAACGCCAAAGCGGCAAAAGGCTCTTCGATAAGTGGCTTGCGCTCTTCTTCTTCTTCTGTATCAGGATTGATACCTATAACTGCTTCACAGTCAAATGGTGAAGGGAGGTAAGTCATTACCGCATCCAACATGGTTTGAACACCTTTATTTTTAAAGGCAGAACCACACAGGATAGGAACCATTTTTAGACTGATAGTCGCTTTACGGATTGCAGCCACCAATTCTTCTTCAGTGATAGAGTTTGGATCAACGAAATATTTTTCCATTAACTTATCATCCGACTCTGCAGCCGATTCGATAAGTTTTGCACGCCATTCTTCAACAACTTCAACTAAATCATCAGGAATTGGAACTTCGCTCCAGGTCATACCCTGATCATGCTCATTCCAAGCCATACCACGTTTAGTCACTAAATCAACCACACCGCGGAAAGTATCCTCCTCACCGATTGGCACTTGAAGCGGCACAGCATTGCCTCCAAGACGCTCTTTCACCTGTTTTACAACACGGAAAAAATCAGCACCTGAACGGTCCATTTTATTTACAAAGCCAATACGTGGTACGCTGTAACGGTCCATCTGACGCCATACGGTTTCAGACTGAGGCTCAACACCACCTACGGCGCAATAAAGGGCAACACATCCGTCGAGTACACGGAGCGAACGCTCCACCTCAACAGTAAAGTCAACGTGTCCTGGCGTATCGATGATATTCATACGATATTCCTGATCACGGAATTTCCAGAAACAAGTAGTAGCCGCAGAGGTAATGGTAATACCGCGCTCCTGCTCCTGTTCCATCCAGTCCATGGTAGCTGCACCATCGTGCACCTCACCAATTTTATGACTGATACCGGTATAATATAGAATACGCTCAGTTGTAGTGGTTTTACCTGCATCAATGTGAGCAGAAATACCAATGTTTCGCGTATATTTTAGGTCCCTCTTGGCCATTTTCTTTATTGTATAACTTATTTTAGAAACGGAAGTGAGAGAATGCTTTATTAGCTTCAGCCATACGGTGGGTATCTTCTTTCTTTTTGAAAGTAGCGCCCTCTTCTTTAGAAGCAGCAATAATTTCAGCGGCCAATTTCTCACTCATACTACGCTCATTGCGCTTACGTGAGAAATTGATCATCCATTTCATTGCCAGGCTTTCCTTGCGGCTATCGCGAATTGGCTGTGGGATCTGGAAAGTAGCACCACCAACACGACGGCTCCTAACTTCAACGTTTGGAGTTACGTTATTAACGGCTTTTCTCCAGATCTCAAGACCAGGTTCGCCGGTCTTAGTAGAAACACGCTCGATGGCATCGTAAAAAATGTCAAACGCGGTGCTTTTCTTACCTTGATACATCAAGTTATTTACAAACTTGGTTACCGTTGGATCATTAAACTTTGGATCCGGCAGGATGACCCTATTCTTGGCTTTCCTTCTTCTCATGGTAGCTTATACTGAAAAGTTCTTTACTTATTTCTTTTTACCTCCTGGTTTAGCTGGAGCTGCTGCTCCTGCTTTACCTGCTTTCGGACGCTTAGTACCATACTTCGAGCGGCGCTGTTTGCGACCTTCCACTCCTGCGGTATCTAATGCACCTCTTACAATATGGTAACGTACACCTGGAAGATCCTTCACCCTTCCTCCACGAACGAGCACAATGCTGTGTTCCTGTAAGTTGTGGCCTTCACCTCCTATGTATGCGTTCACCTCATTACCATTCGTTAACCTAACACGAGCTACTTTACGCATAGCTGAATTTGGCTTTTTTGGAGTGGTGGTGTACACACGTACACATACTCCCCGGCGCTGCGGACAAGAGTTAAGAGCAGCAGATTTGCTGTTCCTTACTATACTTGTCCGACCGGTGCGGATCAACTGCTGAATCGTTGGCATAAATCGTAATTCCTTTACCCTCTTTTTAACACTTCAGGACGCAAAACCCGAATTTTTTGGGGCTGCAAAGGTACAAGATTTCCTCAATTATCCAATAGTAACTTTATTTTATTTTACTCTTTTTTGCATGAATTTTTTCATTAGCTCAAAATCTTGGCATTCCTTGCCCTCTTGTTCATACCTTTGCAACAATGTATCTAGAAGACCTGAATGAAGAGCAAAGGCTCGCTGCTACTCACATTAGCGGACCTATGATGGTGATAGCCGGAGCCGGTTCAGGCAAAACTAGGGTACTTACCTATAGAATTGCGCACCTTATAGAAAATGGCGTCGATCCATTTTCTATCCTCTCCCTCACTTTTACCAATAAAGCGGCCAAAGAAATGAAAGGTCGCATCGGCAAAATTGTGGGTGAACTGGAATCCAAAAATATTTGGATGGGAACTTTTCACTCCGTTTTCGCCCGTATTCTTCGAATCGAATACCAAAGAATTAATTATCCACGAGAATTTACCATTTACGATGCGGCAGATTCTAAAAGCCTCATTAAGAGTGTTATAAAAGATTTAGGCCTCGACGATAAAATCTACAAACCCTCAACCGTTTTTAGTCGGATATCAGGAGCCAAAAATAATCTCATCTCCCCAGCTGAATATGCCGAGGATGCTGATATTCAAGCAGAAGACCGATCGTCTGGCCGACCTAGAACTGCAGAGATCTATCAATCATACACCACCCGATGTTTTCGCTCAGGTGCAATGGATTTTGATGATATCCTGTATAATATGAACGTGTTACTTCGTGATCATAACGACCTGCTTCACAAATACCAGCATCGTTTTCATTTTATTTTGGTGGATGAGTATCAGGATACCAATTTTGCTCAATACCTCATTATAAAAAGATTGGGTGCGGTTCATGAAAATGTTTGTGTGGTTGGTGATGATGCCCAGAGTATTTACGCTTTTAGAGGTGCCAACATTCAGAACATCCTCAATTTCAAAAACGATTACCCCGAGTTTAGTATGTATAAACTTGAGCAGAATTATCGATCCACCAAAGTGATCGTTAATGCGGCGAATAGTGTTATCGAAAAAAACAAAGACCAGATTCAAAAAACGGTTTGGACACATAATCCGGATGGGGAGCGTATTTTAGTGCATAAAGCAGG
>JBDNHP010000208.1:0-6311 GCA_041688765.1 Flavobacteriales bacterium | reverse complement strand
GAAGTTCAGTATCATCTCTAAGATAAAGGTAGCCTCCTGCATTTTGCGTTATATATGGATTTACCACCATATTTTCATCGCTGAAATAACTTGCTGGATCTCCATTAAATTCAATATTACCTTGTTGAACGAAGGAAAATCTATTTTCGTCCAACTTTTGATCACGATCAACATAAGAACCACCAAAACTTACAACGTTCTGAAGGCCTGTGCGATTCGAAAAGGGAATTTCAAAGTTTATTTTAATATCAATATTTGTTTCCCTCAATTCGCGATAGAATCTTGTAGGATCAGGGTATAAATTAGACCTTACATCATATATAGTGTCTGTCCCAGTTTGAATGTCGTCGATGAAAATTAAATACTCTTCAGCGAGTACATTAACCATATTGGGATCATTAGCTGAACTCATGTATTCTTCTTCAATAGCATTATTAATTGCGTCTATGGCTTCAGCACTGATATCATTGCCATCTACATCAAGATAATTACTATAATCTTGTTCAATAAAGCTATTATAATATACTCTTAAATCAGGAGTGTCTTGTTTACCTTGAGTATAGCTTCCTGTCCAGTTCATCCTTACATTACCTATTCCAGCCAATAAATGATCCCCTTTTAATTGATATACGTTCATAGATCGTTCCAGGTATCTGTGACTGCGCTGTTCTTGACCTAAGTCAACATCATCTCCCGGATTAATTCCTGTTTGAAATCGTGAAGAGTTAATTCCGTTTTTGATTGGAATAAAAATGGCCGATATTTTATTGTTGTTTGATAGCTTATAGGATAAATTAAAAAGTGCACTCCACTGAGCATTTTCTTCACTTCTGGAGTCATTGAATAATTGTTGAATATTTAACTCGTTAACTGTTTCTGCACTACCACTTAAGGCATAACGACCGGTAACTCCATTTTCATAGAATTGATTATCGCGACTGTAGTTAAATCCAAAGTTGTAGCCCAATGTTTTCTTAAAAAGTTTAGTTTGATTTCCGAATGAAATGGCATGACTCATATTCATTGCACCTTCTTTTCGCTGAACATCCCAAGTTTTCGGAAATGCTTGTGTAATGGATGTCAAAGCTTCATTTTTTACCGCCCCAATTTGGAAAAGCAATGCATCAACCTCTTGGATATTTTCTAATTCTTCAATTTCTGCAACAATGGTGAATATATTAGTTTGACCTTGGCCCGAGCCAATATCGCTCGCATCAGTAATACCCAAAGCATTAAGTTGTTCTTCAAATCCCCCAAACACTAATGCCTCATAGTAATTGGAAAGTTGGATATTAGGAATTTCAGTAGGAGTTCCGCCAGGTATGTCACGAATGCCGTTGTCATAACCTAACCAATCTGTGTCGCTGCTTTCTGAAGTTAAGAAGTTATTATTGAAAGTAGCATTGGTATTGTATCCCAGCGAGCCGGAATACTGAAAACTGAAACTTTCAGGAAAATCTTTGGTTGAAATGTCAACTAATCCGCCAGTAAAATCTCCAGGTAAATTGGGCGTGAATGTTTTATATACAATAATATTATCAAGAAGATTGGTAGGAAATAAGTCCATTTGAACCGAGTTCTTATATGGATCAATACTCGGTATCTCTGCTCCATTCATTGTGGTTTTAGAATACCTATCGCTCAATCCTCTTATAAATACTTGATTTCCTACCGTTGAAACTCCTGTTACTCTTTTAAGTGCTCCAACAGCATCAGTATCACCCGCCTTTTTCATTTGTGTTGAACTTATACCTGACATGATTGGCGCTGATTTTTGCTCTAAAAGAAGCATGTGATTCGGCCTGCTTTTATCTGCTTTGGCAACTACTTCTGCTGCCCCATCTATCATTACAGCATCTCCTGCCAATGAGAAGTTTTGGATAGTTACTTCACCATCTTTAACCACAATAGCACTTATGATTTCACTTTTGTAGGTTATGAAGCTGCATTTTAAATTGTAAGTTCCGGTAGTCAATTTTTCGAGACTATAGTTGCCATCCAAATCTGAGGCAGAACCTTTAACTGTTCCTTCAATAATTATGGACGCACCTACCAGTGCTTCACCGGTTATACCATCTGTAACTTTACCTCTAATAATTCCTTGTGCGGATGCATGTACCGAAAGTAAAAGGCTTAGAATGCTGAGAATTTGTTTCATAATTTGTGTGGAATTGCGAGCCGAAGATCGTTTCTCTTTATTATTAGAATTGGATTCTCACAATAAGAATATGTTAAGTTGATGTTCGGTATTTATTATTTGAGCAGATAAATTTTATGACTTTGTTCTATAAATCCAGGCTTTATTGGGCTGGGTTCTCATGATGTTTATTTTGTCTTTTCAGAATTTGAAATGCAAAAAAAAAGAGGCCGCCCATTACTGGAACGACCTCTTTGGTTAAGGAACTTCTTAGAAAAGAATACGATTAATTACAGTTTGTGCCGAAAGCAGCAAGTAAAGCTAATAAGTCATTCGTATTTACAATGCCATTCTGATCAATGTCTTCCGGACAAGCACTTCCTAAAGTGAATAAACAAGAACCATCATCTTCATTGGCACCAATAGTGTAGTTGTCTGCACCAACATAAGTACAGCCATAAACTACATCAGTTAAGCATGAACCATCATTGCTTCCAGCATAGGCGTTGAATTCTACAGCACTAGGATCATTACATCCGTTGCAACGAACACATGTTCCAAAGCAATGCACATCAAGCACAAGATCAGATGATCCAACAGAAACAGTTCTGAAATATGTATCACCTGTTAATGAACCGCAAGATCCAGGAACAAACTCACGATCTGCATCAGAAATACCATTTACATATACATATCGGAAACTTGAGTTTCCTTGCAATTGAAGCGTTACTTCATAAACTTCCCAATTTGTGTAAGTAACATTAATGCTTGAATTGTTGAAGCTGTTAAAGTCTCCGGCAATATGCAAACCGTTAGGCGAAAGTACTTCATTCCACATGTCAACACGGAAAGTAACAAGGTACTGGCATGTTCCATTATCGCAAGTAGCAGCAGGGTTGTAGTTTTGTGCATCCATATCAGTACATCCGTTCGGATAGATACAAGATCCATTTTCACAAGTTGCTGCTGGATTATAATTGCAAGCATTAGCATCAGTACAACCGTTTGGTAGTATGCAAGAACCGTTTTCTATGGTGGCTAATGGATTGTAGTTACATGCTACAGGATTAGTGCATCCTGAACAAACACCGAAATCGCAAGAAGCATCATCTATAGTAGCAGAGGCATCATAGTTACAAGCACCAGGATTAGTACAACCTGCGCAACTTAAGAACTCACATGAGCCATCATTAATAGTTGCACTAGCATCATAATTGCATGCACCTGCATTAGTACAACCAAAGCAATCATAAGTACATGAACCGTCATCGTAATCTGCGTTCACATTAAAGTTACAAGCATTAATATCGGTGCAACCAGGAGCTTGTTGAGCAAGAAAGCCATAGTTGGATACAAGACTCCAACCATTCAACCAGTTTTCACCATTTGGATCAAAAGCACCTTTGTAAGATACGTTTGTAAACCAAGGATCTGTTGGAGTGCCACCAACTGCTGGATTAGAAGGAACAAGATTTAATGCAAATGAACCGGGAGTAATCACAGCATAACTTAAACCAGGGTTTGACACTGCATTTCCATTAGCTGCAAAACTAGCCTGAAAAGCTGCCGCTGAACTGGCAAGATTTGCAATAGAGTCAGCAGGTGTAGGCCAGCCTGAAAGCATAGAAATTTTGAAAATATCAGAGGCTGTGGCGGCAGCACCGGCAGCAGTTACATCCCAAAAACAATTGTTTGAAAAATCAAGATCGTTTTGTACAAAACGGTTGTAGGTATCTTGACCAGAAGGCAGGTTTTCGAGATCGATTCCACGACCCCATTTTGCAAAAATACTGTTGTCATAAAATCCACCAGCATTGTCTCTCATAGTTATTGCTCGTGTAGAACCACCACGACCAATATAAGTTGCATTCCGAATATGAGGAATTGTAAAAGGTGTTCCATCTTCAGGAACTGTTCCGCCGTCATGCTCACCACCACGGTCACCTACTCCAGGCTCGTGGATGGTAGTCCAAAACTGACCATTTCCTCTCCAACCTTCGTCATAGTCAAATGAATCATCATCGCAAAAAGCAACACATGCCCACTTTACATTAGCAGTTCCACCAAAAAATTCGATGCCATCATCTGCGTTTGAAACTACTTCAATATGTTCAATGATTGTTCCAGAACCTACACCACCAAGTGTAAGACCGTTAATTTCATTGGCAGCACCAATCAAAGTACCACCATGGCGAATAGATACATAGCGCAGAATTCCGCTATTATCAGCATCGTTGTTTCCACCGTAGCGAGCACGTGACTCTGTATTAGGAATACCTTCAATTTGAGTTTCTCCAGGTGAAGAATTCAAACGTGCACTTCCTAACATAATTACACCACCCCATTGACCTCTTGTATTGAATGGTGTTGAACCATCTAAAGGGTCGGCTTCAAAAGTGAAAATGATAGGCTGAGCCGCGGTTCCTTCAGCATAAATTTGTCCACCTCTAGCAATAATCAAAGCTGCAGCATTGGCAGCTTGGCCAGGCATACCTTTAATTACTGTACCCGGTTGGATAGTTAATACTTGTCCTGAGTTTACATAAATAAAACCATCAAGCAAGTAAGTGTTGTCATTTGTCCAGGTTGTTGTACCTGTACCTTGTCCATTGTCTGAAACAATGATGTCTGCTGCCATGGTTTCTAGGCTAATTAAGCCCAACGCCATAAGCATACTGGTAAAAATTCGTTTCATTTGATTTAAATATTGTGGGTTAAGGGATTCACATGGCAAAGATGAGCCCTCCATATTAATGATTAAGTTCAATTTGTTTTATGTAATTATTAAGATAGACCACGATAATCCTGTATGTTAATAATGTGTTAATGAGATGTAATAATGAGAGCCAATTATAAATTCCATTTTTGGGGTAAGGTAATGACAATTAGTTGTTTAGTGAAGTAAATGGTATAAATGAAAATGACAATAATCTTCAATTTGGATGGACCTCAGTTACCTGTATACCAAATATTAGTAGATAATAAAAAAGTAAAAGCAACTGAAAAGATTAAATATGTTTGGCCTAATTTCAGCCAGTAGTGGACTTTATATAGAAATGCTTTGGGTCTTATTATATTCTGAAAGACCAAGATCTATTTGCAGCAGTTTCTTTTCAAGAAAAGTGTGCTTATTTAAATCATTAAATACTTGTGTTAAAAATTGTTCTGTATCAGGAACCTCCGGCGCTGCCACAGCTTCTGAATCTCTAAACCATTGATTTAATCCGGCATAATTCAGATCTCGCATCACTGCCACACCCATTTTGCGCAGTGCTTCGGCATTGCATTCTTGTTCGTATTGTCCTCTTATTGGTATGGCCAGCAATCGTTTCCCTAAATAAATGGATTCAGATGGCAACTCGAATCCTGCTCCGCATATTACGGCTCCGCACTTTCTCAACTTTTCTAAAAACACATACTGATCTGCTGGATTAAAAACACAATTTCCTATTCTCCTTCTTGACTCTATTTTGCAGAAAATTTCAAATCGCTGGGAAGGAAAGTGACGAAATATTTTTAATAATTGTAAGTTGGAATAGGAGGGAAGATATACTAAATTAAAAGATCCATTTTCGACTTTTAAATCTCTCACTTCTGACCGAATCAAAGGAGCTTTGATGTGCTCTGAATAAGATTGAAAATGAAAACCATAATAGTGCTCCGTTGGGGCATACCATCTAAATAAGAACTCACCGAAATGATTGCGAATACGTGGCCTTGGGCACGCCCCCGAGCGATATGCCGACTGATGGCTCATTGCAATTATTGGAACATTTCGCCATTTACATGCCCAAGCACTCACAGGTTCAAAGTCATTTATAACTAAGTCATAATCCTGAATAGGTAACTGCTTTAAATCTCTATAGAATTGAATTATATTATTTTTGTAAAAAGTACCTAATTTATCAATTCCGCCACCAGAATTGTATTTTAATGTAATGCCTTTTAATCTATACTTTACAGGAAATCCACAGTCTAATGAATCATCACCTGCGCTTATTAAAACATCGAAATCGCAAAACTTACCCAAATGTGATAAGATTTCTCTAGCCCGACTGATATGGCCATTTCCCGTGCCCTGTATAGCGTATAGAACCTTCATGATAAAATACTTGCTAGTAATTCTTCCGGCATTAATTGCTCATCATCTTCTGTATCATTTTGAAGTGATTCT
>JBDNHP010000207.1:0-1954 GCA_041688765.1 Flavobacteriales bacterium | reverse complement strand
TGACATCCAGAGTAAGGCTATCCTAGAAATGCGTTTACAACGTCTAACTGGACTGGAACGTGACAAAATCCGATTGGAATTCGAAGAATTGATGGCTCTTATCACGCGATTAAAAGAGATTCTCGAAAGTGAAGCGCTTCGCATGCAAATCATTAAAGATGAATTGTATGACATGAAGGATCGTTTTGGTGATGAAAGGCGCTCTGTTATTGAGTTTTCTTCGGCTGATTTGAGTATCGAAGACATGATTCCGGATGATATGGTGGTTCTAACCATTTCACATGCCGGTTATATTAAACGCACCGGACTAAAGGAGTATCGCACCCAATCACGCGGAGGAGTAGGATCTCGAGGATCATCAGCCCGCCAAGAAGACTTTATTGAACACATCTTCACAGCCACAAATCACAATTGGCTCCTCATTTTCACTCAGAATGGTAAATGTTTCTGGATGAGAATTTTCGAAATTCCAGAAGGAAACAAAACTTCGAAAGGAAGAGCCATTCAGAACCTTATTAATATAGAACCGGGTGATAAGGTGATGGCTTATATTGCCCTTGGTGATTTGAAAAACCAAGAGTATATTGATAATAACTTCGTGATCCTTTGTACGAAGCAAGGACAAATTAAGAAAACCACGCTCGAAGCCTATAGCCGTCCGCGTTCTAATGGTATCAATGCAATCACTGTTAGAGAAGGAGATGAACTTTTGGAGGCGAAACTCACGAATGGCAATAACGAAATCCTGATGGCATTATCATCCGGTAAAGCCATTCGCTTCAATGAGAAAACCGTTCGTGCTGTAGGAAGAACGGCTCAGGGTGTTCGCGGTGTATCGCTAGCAAATCCTAAAGATGCGGTTATCGGAATGATTTGTATTAAAGATATGGGTCAAGATATTCTGGTAGTATCAGAAAAAGGATACGGAAAACGTTCTGCTTTAGAAGATTATCGCGTTACAAATCGCGGTGGAAAAGGAGTGAAGACCATTAACGTTACCGATAAAACAGGTAGTCTTTGCGCTATAAAAGCAGTATCCGATGAGGATGATTTGATGATCATCAATAAATCGGGTATCACAATTCGTATGGAAGTAAAACAACTTCGTGTAATGGGAAGAGCTACCCAAGGAGTTCGCTTGATAAATCTTCGCGGAAGCGACGAAATTGCTTCTGTAGCTAGGGTTGATCATGATGAAGAGGAAGAAGAATTACTCGAAAATCCGGAAGATGCAATCAGTGCTGAGAGCATTGAAGGAGATGAAGGCGTTGAAGGTGTTCAAGGAAATGAGAATAACAATGCGCAGGAAAATAGCAACGGAGAAGCAATTCCGCCTGTTGATACAGAAGAATAAAATTTAATTGTACTGAAAAGGCCTCGTTTTGCGGGGCTTTTTCTTTGAGATGTAATTTTTGGCAAGGCTTTTGTAAAACTGGCTTGTGGAATAATTACTAATTTCGCATCAATATAAAAAAACCTTTCAAAAATGAGGAAGTATATCCTGTCAATGATGTTTTCTTTCGGTCTGTTGATGACCGGTTTTTCGCAAGCAGATGTCGTGAATGCATTTAATGCCATGACCGCAGGTGAATATGAAAAAGCAGCAACTTATATAGATGAGGCTGTTCTTAATCCAAAAGCAAATATTAAAGAAAAGACCTGGAGGTATCGTGGCCAGATTTATATGAATATTGCGCTGGATCCTGCTATCAAAGCTAAATACCCTAAAGCAGCCCAACTTTCTGCAGAGTCATTTATCAAAGCAAATGAAATTGATCCGGGTGGAAGCTATCAAAAAGAGAATGATATCTATCTACAGAACATTCGTAATATATCGATTAACAGTGGAGTAGAAGACTTTCAAACCAAAGACTACGCTTCTGCCAAAGAGAAGTTTGCAACAGCGCAAATGGTTTGGGCAAAATTTGGAATGATTGACACACTTGCTATATAC
>JBDNHP010000206.1:0-3428 GCA_041688765.1 Flavobacteriales bacterium | reverse complement strand
TGCGATAATTGAAAATGCCAAAAATGATCAGAATGGTTCAATAAATACTAACGTTTCTGGCGGAGCTCCACCATACCAATATGAATGGGATTTTGGCTCCAGTGATGCTTCTATTTTCGATCTCCACAGCGATTGGTATCAGCTCACTGTATACGATTCAAACAACTGCACTGCAACGGGTAATTATTTCGTGGAAAATATAATTGTTGAAACAGTCATTGAAAATGACGACAAACCTTCCATCTACCCTATTCCTGCTGATGAATTCATTCTTATAAATAGTAAACATAAGATGCAGTCAGCTTGTATTTATGATATTGCAGGAAGAACAATCAAAAACTTTGATCTATTGAATGGTGGAAATGTGCTAAATATAGCCGAAATTCATGTTGGCATTTATATCCTAAGATTGATGAGCAATGGAGAATATCATTCCTTTCAAATTTCGATTACCGATTAATATATGCAGTTCAAATATCTTATAATACTTCTTCTCTCTGTTTTGAATGGTGTGTCAAATGCCCAATCATTCATTGAATCGTCACAACAATTCAATATAAGTCACTCTTATGTTAACGCCTTTTATGGGGGCGGAGTGAGCTTGTACGACTTTGATCAAGATGGTTTGGATGACATCACTTTAGCCCAAAATACTTCCCCCATTCATTTTTACAGAAATACAGGTGATGGATTCGAACAACTTTTTTTGATTCCTCTAAATTTAGGAATTGTGAAGGCGGTCTGTTGGTTCGACTACGACAATGATGGCGATTTAGATTTTATTTGCACCTCCTTTCAAGGCCCTACTCGTCTTTACAATAACGATGGAAATCTAGTGCTCACTGAGGTTTCCGAGCAAGCAGGCATAATGCCAACGGCTCACAAAACTTTAGGCTTGGCTATCGGTGATTACAACAGGGATAGCTGGCTGGACTTTTATGTTTGTAATTACAACTATAACGATGGAATAACGAACAGTTTGTTCCAAAGCAACGGCGATGGTACCTTTTCTGAAACAACACTATTAAGTGGAACTGGCAACGGAGCCTATTTTACGTTTCAGGCCAATTTTACCGACTACGACCATAATTTATGGCCTGATTTAGCCGTGATTAATGATAGAGTAATCATAAATTCTCATAATTATCTCTATCGAAATAAAGAAGATGGCACATTTGAAGATGTGAGTTATGAATCACATTTTAACCTGAATATCAACAGTATGAGTATATGTCCCAATGATTTTGATATGGATGGTGACTTAGACTATTACATTTCGAATACTCAAGCGGGAAATCTATTGATGCGAAATGATGATGGTGTGTTTACAGATGTAGCTGGACCTACAAATATTACCGTACAACAAGTGAGCTGGTCTGCAACTTTTCTTGATTTCGATAATGATAAGGATGAAGATATAATGGTTGCTACCGCCCCACTGGTTGGTGCTGCTACCGTGAATTATTTTGGATTAAACTTGGGAAATGGGCAGTTCAGTCAGCAAAATGGAATTGGAATCCAAACCGATCTTTCCATGAGTTATAGCGGTGGCCGAGGTGATTTGAATAATGATGGCTATCCCGATTTTGTTTGGAATAATTCCGCCCCCCACTCAAGTCGTGTGTATATGAACACCGCTGCTAATAATAACTATGCTGGAGTGGAACTGCAAGGCACAATTAGTAATTCAGACGCCATTGGAACTTGGATAAACTGTTGGATTGAAGGCCAGAAATTTGTAAAATATACTTCGGCTTCTGAAAGCTACCTTTCTCAACATAGCCACAAATATATTTTCGGATTAGCTGGAGCTGATCAAATTGACAGCATGATCCTCGAATGGCCAAGCGGTTTAATTGAAAAGCATTATAATATTAGTTCCGGCGCATACCACCAATTCATTGAAGCTCAAACAATTAATCCCTCAATCAGTGTTGATGGCTCGTTGAATATCTGTGAAGGTGATTCAGTCCTTTTGAGCACCAACGCCATTAATCCGCTTTGGAATAACGGAATTCAAAATTCATCTTTTTGGGTTTATGAAAGTGGAACTTATTTTGTGCATTCAGAAATAATCGACGGCTATTTGCTTCAAAGTGAAGCAGTAACAATCAATGTAAACGAATTACCTTCCTTTACTGTTGCTAGCACAAATCCGGATTGTTTTGGTAATGATAATGGCACCATATTATGCCAAGACATTGTCGCTGTGGATCCGTATTTTTTATCTGTAAATGGAATTGCGGTGCAAAACCTAGTTCTAAATCTCGGTGAAGGCAACTATTCAGTGATGCTTTGTGATTCAAATAATTGTAAAGCAATTTATGAGATTATACTCGAAAATGAATCTATCATTGAATACAATCTAAGTTCCATTGATGCATCTTGCTTTGATGGAAATGATGGAAGTGTTTTTATCGAATTTATTTCGGCAGAAGCACCTGTGATATTTTATATAAATGGGCAAGAATCAGAATTGGAAAATACAAACCTCAGTCCCGGCGAATATGAGCTCTATTGGATTGATGAAGTTGAATGTTTCGGCAGTACTTCTGTATCCATTTCATCACCTGAAGAAATCATCATAAACTCAAGCGTGACTGCAAGTGACGGTGATAACGGGCAAATTGAACTGATGATAACCGGAGGAATTCCTCCTTATTTCATCTCATTAAATGGAGAGGAAAGTACGGAAATAATTTCGGGGCTCAGTCCAGGGAATTATTC
Organism: Flavobacteriales bacterium; assembly: GCA_041688765.1. Taxonomy (GTDB): domain Bacteria; phylum Bacteroidota; class Bacteroidia; order Flavobacteriales_D; family Sanyastnellaceae; genus JBDNHP01. The sequence goes on along the minus strand of JBDNHP010000206.1, from coordinate 701 downwards.
CATAGAAGTTACTGATATCAATGAGTGTTCCGCATCAACTATAGCAAATGTCCCTCTGTATATTTCTGTGAATGAATTGAATTCAAACATATTCAATATATATCCAGTACCATTTGATGATTATTTGCAAATAGAGCAATCTTCTTCAATCATATCTACTTTGCAATTACTAGATTTATCAGGTAAACTAATTCTTGAATCTCAAATCGAATCTCTAAACATCCAATTAGACACCAGATATCTAGCATCAGGAACCTATATTCTCAAAATCTCAAATGTAAATTACCAAGGCTACTTCAGGGTCTTGAAAACAGAAAATTGAGAACGCTGGAATCTTATGTTGAATGCGCACTAATGTCTATTCTGTAAATTCCTATTGATTTTTATTTTATTCTGTGTCCATTTTGCGGGGTTATTAATAATGTATCTTGAAATATTTTGATGTGCTTGTTCGCTTCGTATGATGCGTTCGTAATAATTGCGTTGCCACAATTTACCAATCAATCCAATCAATCCCAAATGTTTGGTAACCGATGATTTAAATCCCCGAACAATTGCGCCAACATTGTTGGATGGTCCGCGCAGCAGAGGCGTTTTGCAAACGCCTCTAACTCCCAGCAATTGCAATTCCGTTTCAACCGAATGCAATTCCGTTGCAACCGAATGCAATTCCGTTGCAGGTGAATGCAATTCCGTTGCAG
>JBDNHP010000205.1:0-9275 GCA_041688765.1 Flavobacteriales bacterium | reverse complement strand
ATAGCTTCTGCTCCATTATTGGCCGTTCCTTTTAAAACTAGATCATTTTCGCCTTCCATTAAAGCTTTAAGGCCGTCAATAACCAACTGATGATCATCGCAAATTATAAGATTAACTTCCATCCTGAACCTATGCTACACAAGGCTGCAAGTTAATAAAGATCAGGATGGCTTTTCCGTTATTGGAATTCTAATTGTTGCAACGGTGCCACTGTTTGGGCTGGGCTCATAATTTACTTCACCGTTTACCGTGTTTAAACGACTTCTGATATTGAGCAGACCTATTCCATCGCCATTTTTGTCAAGGTCAAATCCATTGCCATTGTCTTCAATAATCAACACTAATTGGGCTTTGCTTAGGAATAATTGGACTGAAACTTCAGTTGCCTCGCTGTGTTTGATAACGTTGTTGATCAATTCCTGACAAATGCGATAAAGTCCTAATTCTACGTGTTCTGCGAAGCGACTTTCAACTCTGAAATGTTCAAAGCGATAAGTGATTTCGCCTGTGCCCAATGATTTTGCGAGCATATCGCTTATAGCTGCTACCAATCCCATTTCGCCCAAGGCCCGTGGCATCATTCGATGTGAAATTTCGCGAACATCTGAGCAGGCCTCATCTAAAACTACAGCGAGTTCTTCAACTTTCTTCTTCTCTTTTTCCCCACTGATATCTCTCAATAACTTATTCCAAGCTAGTTTCAGGCCAGTCAATTGTTGACCAATTCCATCATGAAGCTCCCGGGCAATTCTTTTTCGCTCTTCTTCTGTAGCGTTAATTATTGCTTTTAATCCCGCTTCTCTTTCACGAATAATAGCGGCATCTTTTTCTGCTTTTTGCTTTCGGCGAATGATCTGATTGTAAAGCAAAGCTCCAACAAGCGCAATTATGAGGGCAAATGCTATAATATATATCAGCAAATTCTGATGTGCATTTTTCTCACTTAATTCAGCGTTTAATTTCTCTTTTTCGGCCAGCTGATATCGCTTTTCGAGTTTCAAAATGGTTTCAGCATTTTGTTCATTCAAAAGACTGTCGTGAATGGCAAATGCTTTACGACTCGCCTCCAAAGCAAGGGGGAAATCTCCTAGCTTTTCATAACATAAAGCAATTTGCTCAAAATTATATTGTACTTGATACGGAATGCCCGATGAATCGGCTATTTCATTACTTCTGTTGTACCATGAAATGGCAAGAGGATAATTCGCGGCGGCATAGTAATAATCGCCATAAATGGTAGTACATTCTAAAATTCCGTAAGCATCTTTTCTCTTTTTTCTAATGGTAAATGCCTCATCATATAAGGGTTTTGCGCTCAATGTATCATTCTTCAATAAATACGCAGTGGCAATATTGTTGAGGGCAAAAGGGATGCCCACACTATCATTAGCGGCTCTGCAAATAGTGAGCGATTTATTGTAAAAAACGAGAGCACTATCAACATCTCCGCGCATTTCAAAAAGAACACCGAAATTATTGTAAGCCCCGCTGAGCAAATAGTCAGCTTTATGTTCTTCTAATATTTTTATGCCTTTCCAATAATGCTTAAATGCTTCAGTAAGATTGATGCGTTTTATTTGATGACCGTATATGCAGAGCATGTTGGCTGCCATTACAGGATTGCCGCTTTCATTGTATTTGTCTGCAGCAAAAAAGTTGTAGTACGCGCTTGAATCGTAAGTACCGCTGAGGTAGTGAGTAATCGAGAGTTTTTCGGCAAGATGTCCTTGGGCCTCGGTTAAATTTAATTTTTTGGCGGCATGAAGTGCTTCTCGAACATAAATGGTAGATTCATCTATATTGCCCACAAGCAAATCGTATGGTATGTGAACCATGCTATCAACTAAAGAGCGATCTGGGTTTTGTCTAAGCTTTTCGGCCCAAGATTTCATTTGCTCATAATCCTGAGTATAGCCTATCTGATAGCAACTTAGTGCTATAAATAAACAGAATACAGTTTCATTGAGTTTGTTAAGCATTCGTAATGCAAGGTAAGCTTTGCTTCGGTTTTGAAAAGTGCCTTTCTCTTTCTTTAATGGAGTTCGTATCTCAGCTTTTTTATTCCAAAGTGGATTACAAAAATGCAAAAAGCCTCCGAATGAGGCTTGCGTTGAATTGCGTAATCAACTACGTTAAACGTCGTATTTTTAATCCATTAGCCGTTTAAAGCGGAATATTCCCGTGCTTTTTCTTGGGTAATACATCCACCTTATTAACAAGCATTTCAAATGCCCTTATCAGTTTTTCTCTTGTTTGATGAGGTTTAATCACCTCATCAATATAACCGAATTCAGCAGCATTGTAGGGATTGGCGAATAGTTCAGCATATTCGGCTTCCTTTTCCTTCCATTTGGCATCGCGGTTTTCAGCAGAATCAATTTCCTTTTTGAAAATGATTTCCGCCGCGCCCTTTGCTCCCATTACAGCAATTTCAGCACTTGGCCATGCATAATTCATGTCGGCACCTATGTGTTTTGAATTCATTACATCGTAAGCACCACCATAAGCTTTGCGAGTAATAACGGTAATCCTTGGAACCGTTGCTTCACTAAATGCATAAAGCAATTTCGCACCATTTGATATTATAGCATTCCATTCCTGATCGGTTCCTGGTAAAAATCCCGGAACATCTTCAAAAACCAATAGTGGTATATTGAATGAATCACAGAATCTTACAAATCGTGCTGCTTTATTACTTGATTGTATGTTCAAAACACCAGCTAAAAATGCAGGCTGATTGGCAACTATTCCAATGCTTTTACCAGCTAAACGCGCAAATCCAACCACTATGTTTTCAGCAAAATCTTTATGAACTTCGAGAAAAGTTTCAGCATCAACAACTTCTTGAATTACGGATTTGATGTCATAAGGCTGATTGGGATTTGCTGGTATTACCGAATCAAGTGCCATTCTTTTTTCATTGCCGAGAGTATATGGCAATGAAGGCGGCATCTCTTCGCAATTTTGAGGAATATAACTCAGGAGTTTTTTGAGATGCTCAATGCAATCCACTTCGTTTTCACATGCAAAATGGGTCACGCCGCTTTTAGTACTATGCGCAGTTGCCCCACCGAGTTCTTCTGCACTAACTTCTTCATGTGTTACTGTTTTTACAACGTTTGGCCCTGTAACAAACATGTATGAAGTTCCCTTCACCATTAGAATAAAATCAGTGAGTGCGGGGGAATAAACAGCTCCACCGGCGCAGGGGCCCATGATGGCTGAAAGTTGCGGTATTACACCGCTCGAGCGCACATTTCGGAAGAAAATATCAGCATAACCGCCTAATGAAACAACGCCTTCCTGAATTCGTGCACCACCACTATCGTTTAATCCGATTACCGGGGCGCCATTCTTCATGGCCATATCCATTATCTTCACTATTTTGGAAGCATGAGCTTCTGCCAAAGAACCGCCTAAAACAGTAAAATCCTGGCTAAAAACATATACTAGCCTTCCTCCTATGGTGCCATATCCTGTTACCACGCCATCACCCAGAAAACGCTGTTTGTCCAGACCAAAATTGGTGCTGCGATGACTCACTAACATTCCTATTTCTTCAAATGATCCCTCATCAAGTAATAGATGTACACGTTCACGGGCAGTCAATTTGCCTTTAGCATGCTGCGCTGCTACCCGGGTTTCACCTCCACCTGCAAGAGCTTCGGCAATTTTTTGATCAAGAGCTTTAATTTTTTCGTTCATTTCTGAATATTCTGTGGCAAAAATAGGGAAGGAGACCCTATCTCATGAGATACATTTTTCCAACTCCTTTAGCAAAGAAACGACTTGCGGCATTTTCGCGCAATTCAAGATCCTCCCCTCTTAGTTTAACACTCACGGTATAGAGATAAATTCCATTGGCCAGAGGGTCGCCGAATTCATCGGTCCCATCCCACCAGAATTCGGTTTGATTGCGACCAATTCTTAACGGACCAATTTCAGTAGCATTTATTTGTCGCACCACCCTACCGGTAATGGTCATTATAGTGATTTGCATTTGATCAGGCACTTCAGATCCGGTAAGCGAAAATACAAATTGAGTTCTGCTGGAGAATGGATTAGGGTAGTTAAGTATCTCGGTGATGGAAGGCTTATTGTCAATTTCGAAACTGATTCTATAGTCATTACTTCCGCTTTCATTGCCGCTTTTATCGGTGGCTTGAACCAATAACAAATAAGTGCCATCTTGTTCAAGAACCGGGGTGTATTCGATACTGCACTTGCGATTGGAAGCAGTTGCCGGATTGAATCTTATAAGGTCAGGCTTACTGAAGTTTTCGAAGTAAATCTGCCGTTGGTGACCCCCGGGATCAGTTAAAAACAATTTGAAAAACGAAGTGTCTGAAAGTTCTTCCATGATGAAAAATGGATTTTCATCTTTGAGCGTGATGAGAATGTATGGTTTGGCAGAAACCAATTCACCATCGAGAATATGTTTACCATCGATGCTTACGTCCAGCACCGGGTTTTGTTCGTCATTTACTACAAAAAAGGAACGCTGAGCAATATTATTGAAATGGCTTAATTCGAGTTGATCGTAGCCCCCCTCAGGTAATGCCGGATTTACTTCTACCCAAAAGTAATTCCTTCCGCTCAAACCTTGAGTATTGAAATAAATGCTATCAATCAAAGTTTCTCCAACTCGCAAACTATCCTGTCTTGAATAAGGAATGTAAGTTCTTTCACGACTTTCATTTTCGATCCAGTAATGGATTAATAAACTGTCCATATCTGTTTCACCGGCATTGCTAATAGCTACTGAATAAAGAATGTCTTCCCCTTCTTTCAAAGTGTCGCCCTCAAACACAAAATACAAGTTTGGATTAAGCGCTGCTTCAGGGGTCTGATCATGCAAAACATGCCATCGATGGGGCTGAGAAGGGGTAATATTGATGCTGTCTATTATGCTTGCTTCTAATTGCAAATAAGGGAATCCATTTGCTTGTGACAAATCACTTTCGTCTCCACTCAAACCATAAAAAGTGTTTAGTAAACTTCGCTGCCCTGAATTACTAATACCAAACAAGCGGAGCGCAATGCTATCACTCGATAATTCTTCCTGAGGGAAATTGAGCCAATGCAGGGAATGCCAGTTATCAGCCGGGCCAATAACAGGGCTATTCATTTGTCCATTTCCAAATGTACCTATGAGTGCTGTTTGCAATTCCAAATAATCATCAATTGTTGATCCGTATTGCAGAATGGTACTTTCAGGATTTCCTTTTTGTTGAAAGAAAATGAATGTTACACTGTCTTGTCCAGCACCAATTTGCGGCACGCCCATATCTGCAAATACTTGAGCCAATTCTGGAGCGTAAAGATCCCAATTGTCATAGGTTGCATATTTCCATGAATAAACCAATAAGAAATGACCATCTGGAACGCTATTGCTGAGCATATCTGCAAGTGCTATCAACTGGCTTTCATTGTTCTGTCTGAAGATGAAGTATTTTTCAGGTCTGGCTCTGGAGTTTGTGCAAGTGAGAAGATTTCCGAAATCATATTCGGGATGCATGCCCAAATAATTGGTTTCCCAAGGCAATAAGGTGATAGGATCTACCACGGCCACGTGGATTGCAGGAGGATTTCCGCAGCCCGAATAATCCTGAATTTCGAGTCCTATTTGGTACCGTGTATCGAGACTTTCAAAATTGCTGTTGGAGTTCCCATATAGATAACAGCTAAAAGGAACTTGGGTATTCACAAAATCAAAACTTTCGGAAATTTCAACTGCTTCGATATTGCTAAATCCATTGTCTTTGAATTGATCAAAATCCGCCTGGCCCCAGCCTGATTGATTATTTATATACTGAAAAGAATTTTGGTGCCAGATTTGGTTTTCATTTTCTTCCGGAATGGCAGAACATCTCCAGAAATAAACCGTGCTGTCTTGATTTAATAATGAGGGGCTCCATGAAATTAATCCACCGCTCTGACCTGTTTCATAAAATTGCAAAAATGCTGAATTGAATTCTGGCACCGTGTCCAATTCGATTCTATAGTTTCGCATTTCTTGAAAAGGATTTCCAGTGGATGCGTATAGCGTAATTTCTGTTTGGGGAATTACAGCATAATCTTGAGGAAAAACAGGAAGAAGATCTCCACTTGTGATCAGCAACTCTACACCTATTACAACATTATTGCTGTTGTCATTTAATTCTGAAATTAAATCCGCGGGATAATCTACGAGCACATCAAAACGATTCATTCCCACACCGCGAAGCCGATCGACCTCAATCTTAAAGCGCAAGGTATCGCGATAATACAAATGAGGAAGAACCGCAGTGTAAGAAGTGTCTGAGCCATCAGGAAAGTGCCTTATGAGCTCAGTGCTTAATGGCTGGTTAATGGCTTTGCCAATATTGTGCAAAGCCAGATAAACAACAAAGGAGTCCAGTTCGGTGCTGACTTCCGATGGGTTGAAACTGATATCCGGTGCCTCAACCAGAAAATCAGGCAATTCATGAGAATGAACGCGGATTGCAGGATCACCGTGCAATGCAAGAGTTAGTGTCGTATTGTTGATGTAAAAATTGCCACCGGCTCCTTGAATATCTTCTATGCATTTCTTCATGCAATGGCCTATACTATAACCGTAGCTTTTTTGAGCAAATCGCTTATACAAAGCATTGGTGAAGGCATCAAGAAACCCCGGAATTCCAACGTCGCCCTTTGCAATAAAACCAATAGTTCCGCCATAAGGGTAAAGGACAAAAATCTCGCTGGTGCTAGTGAAAGTAGGAAGATGTACATTCCCTGTATAGCAAGAATTGCCAATCAGGATTGGATATTTTCCATTGTTGTTATAAGCGGAAGGATGATCTATATTTTGATCGAAACCGTTGGAAGTGGCATGTCCAAAAAAAGTCATAATGGAAACTCCGCTTTCAATTAATGTCTGAATGGAATCCGAAAGATTGAATTGGATAGGATCTGAATTTGATTTCAAAAAAGTATGAACGTTTCCACCGAAACAAGTGTCTTCTGCTATAACCTCGTAGTCGTGTAAGTAGTTTTCGAACAGCGTTTGTTCAAATTCATTTCCTCCACCTCCGAAATGCAATATTTGTTTCATCCAGTCTGCCGCGGGAGCACTTTCATGTTGAACTACTTTGTTGAGATAATCTAATACCTGATCTCCATTTATTGCAGCTAATCTCCCCGTTGGAATGGCGGGCTCGGTAATGGTACCTGCCAGACCTGATGTAAATACCACGTCACTTGAAGGATAGCCCCATGTTGGGACTAAAGTATTGGCATAAGCTTCAACCGATTTTCTTGATCCGGGAGTATTGGAAATACTTGGACTATGCACTGATTTTCCAACAAGAAAAAGGGATGATGGCGCTTGAGGCCATGTATTGAGCAGGTGATCACAAAAGCGACGTATTGCAAGTGGATTCTGATAAATACCAGCACCGTATTGGTGATAGAGCTCTTCTACATCTGCTAGAAGACTTTCTGTTTGTCCATTATTCCTATATGAAGCATAATTTTGTGCGTAATTGAGCAGCTTTTTATGTGTAACAATTATAAATGCTGAATCAAGTGGATTGGCCGCATAATTAACAAAGTAACCGCTTGTGTTTACGGGTTCGATTATGTTGGCTGAAACAGTATTTAAATCACATAGCAACATGTTTTTGATTGATCCGGCGCCCATAGCAATTAATGCACGGATGGTATTTCCATTTGGCTGAATCTGTATTTCTTCATCTATAAATCCATATTCATCTAAGGTGAAAAGTGCCGGAGATAAAGAGGAATAATTTAATAAATCAATTCTAACTATTCCATCTAAATCGTGATCCTGAACACTAAAAAAATGAGAAGCAGAGGGCCCAGAAAAATCATTATTTCGGGCGTAATCAATTTCAATGTAACTCACGGCATGAAAGTCAGTAGCGACATTCAAATCATTTATAGATTTGTGCGTTATACGAGTTGTGGCTCCTACCGATTGTGCTGGAACTTGAAAACTTATTTTATTAAGCTGATAACCATGATAAATACTATCCATTACCAATTGAAATGGATTACCATATCCTATTTGCAAATGGTGATTTGGATTGCCATTGGCAGATGAAACACTGGCGGAAACCGCAAGCACTTCAGCATTGGGAGCATCCAGCCCCGTATAAGCATTTGGTGTAAGTATGTCTTTCACACTGCTTCCCCCTTTTGGAAAACGATTGTCATACCATCCTTCAGCGGCTTCATAGAAAGGAAGAGTGATAGCGTTATTATCTTGTTTTCCTATAAAGTACTCATTTGACCAGCCTTCAATGACTTTTTTTCTAAGAAAGGGAAGGACTGGATAGTCATCAGGATTTCCGCCATATAACAGGGAAGTATGAAGAGCTGTTTGATTAGGATCATAGCTTATATAATAGGTGGCAGTGTCGTTGAAAAGCGAATAATACGGATGAACATGGTTTTGAGGATTGTCATAAACCAAGTCATCTAACCAACCATCATTAGCATTTAGCCAGATCAGAATTTTATCCCCTGGATTAAAAGTTCCATCATTTCCATCAATAACTTTGTATTTCAGTTTTCGTTCTTGTCCAAATAGTTGAATCAAATCTGAACTGGCATTATTCACAGGAAAACCGGCGCTTAAGAGATCATTATAGCTAATTTCAAAAAGACCGCTGTTGGCAGTGCGGATTTTCCAATGCTGAACATTGTAATTAATCCACTCATTGCCATATTGTGCATGCGACTGTAGTGCTGCAAAGCAGAACAGTAGAATAAAAACAATTGAAGCAATGTATCCTTTTGCCATCTTACTCAATGATGTTATCAAAGATAGCCAAAGTAAAATGGATCAGGAACCTTTGAAAATGTTGAACTTCAACGAAAAGATGTTGGAATATAGAGCGGCACTCTGATCGCCAATGTCAGTTAGGGCGTAATCTAAGTATACTTCTCTGATTTTCAGTCCAATACCGAAATTGGGTTGGAAAGTCAATTCTTCTTTATCAATCTCACTATTAATGCGCTGTATATTGCCAATGCCAGCTCTTAGGAATACAATATTCTGATATCCAAATTCGAAGCCCATGTGCGGATCAAAACTCAGGGGATTGCTTCTGATCAGTACATTTCTTTTACCATCTGTTGTGATATCCAGATCAATTTCAGCCAATAATTTGAATTTTTCTGAGAATGTAAATTCTCTGGCTACTGCTCCAATTAAACGCGGTAACGTAATTTCAAGCGAGTTTACCGGTATTTCATTTCCGGTTAATACGAATACCTCTCTTGTT
>JBDNHP010000204.1:0-4241 GCA_041688765.1 Flavobacteriales bacterium | reverse complement strand
CATTTGGTCCTTTTTCTTTGGATTAATTGTGGCTTCAATTTGGTTAGTAGGAAAACAAATTAAGAACCGTACTTACTGGCTTAATATTTTGGGATTGCTGCTGGGTACCGCTATTGCCTATTATATTACTATTGCCTCGCCCGGATCTTCGGAACTTACCCTTCCTTTCGTTTTTCTATGTGGAGCGATTGCCATTATGGCTATGATTTTACCAGGAATTTCAGGAAGCTTTATTCTCGTTTTACTTGGTGCTTATGAAGGAATTCTTGGGAGTATAAGTTTGCTTATTGACGGAATTAGAACAGGTGATTGGACTGCAGCTTGGGCCTCCGGTTCTATACTTTTCGTTTTCGCAATGGGGTGTATTATAGGACTGATAAGCTTTTCAAAAGTTTTGACCTGGATGTTTAAAAAAGCTCATGATCTTACTATTAGTGTATTAACCGGTTTCTTAATCGGTTCTCTCAATAAAGTTTGGCCTTGGAAAATAGTAGATGAATGGTTTGTGAAACATGCCGGAACTTCCGAAGAAACAATGGTGGCTGTAAAGGAACACAATGTATGGCCTAATACTTGGGAAATAGCCAATTCATTACCTTCTCAATGGGTGCTTGCTCTTATGCTAGCATTAGAAGGATATTCATTAATTCTGATATTTGATCGGTTTTCCCCAGAAACTTCAAAAGAATGAGGAATTTCGGACTCATCGGATTTCCCCTAGAACATTCTTTTTCACCTGCCTTTTTTAAATCTAAATTTGAAAGAGAAAATTTGTCGGATTGCGTTTATACTGCTTTCCCCATAAATAGGCTTGAAGATATTCCTGCCTTTCTAAATCAACGTTCAGAGAGTCTTATTGGATTTAATGTTACTATTCCATACAAACAAAGTATTATCCCTTTTTTGGATGAAATAGATGAACATGCTGCTAAAATTGCTGCGGTAAATACGGTAAAACGCATTGATGGCAAATGGAAAGGATTTAATACCGATTATTTCGGATTTAAAAAAAGCATCGGTCCATTTCTGGATCAAAATCATGAAAGGGCATTAGTGCTCGGCTCCGGTGGTGCTGCTAAAGCCATAATAGCGGTGTTGAATGATATTGGTGTGCAAACCTTGACCATAAGTCGCAAATCTGAATCAATTAATGAAATGGCATACAGTGAGTTAGGGCCCGAACTCATGAAACATTTCAAGCTCATTATAAATACAACTCCATTAGGTACTTTTCCGGATATTGATAGCAAAGCCCCAATTCCTTACGATTGCATAACCCAAGATTATCTATTGTATGATTTGGTTTATAATCCCGCTGTAACTGCTTTTATGAAGGAAGGTTTAAACAGAGGGGCAAGAGCCGTAAATGGTTATAATATGCTGGTTTTGCAGGCCGAAAAAGCATGGGAAATATGGAATTCCTAAGTCCTGTTTAAGCCAAAAAACGATTTCATGTTAAGGAGTTGAAATCAATATCTATAGCGTCTGTCCATACATCGAGCTTCCTTTTTTCTACAATCAATTCTACGTATTCAACATATTCAAGGCCGATGCGTTGCCACATTTCAACATAGTAGCCTTCTACCGTAAAAAGGTGTACTGAAAATGATTCATAGGGACGCGATGCAACAAATTCTCCCTTATCTTTAAGCAAAGAAAATCGTTGCTGCAATGAAAGTTTCGAAAATACCTTCGGATCCATAATGCAATTTTACAGCTTTGTTTGATGAATAGAATAATCTTCAGCTTTTTTTATTTTTTGGTTTCATCTCTGTTCTTAGCAGCGCAGCAATTGAAACTTGATTGGAACTTTTGTCTCAGCGGTTCTGAATCCTCGAATCAGGCTACTGTTCCGGGATGCAATTTCACTGACCTAAGAGCCATTGACGCTATTCCTGATCCATTTTATGCGTCGAATGAAGACAGTGTGCAATGGGTAGCTAAGTGTAATTGGACCTATCGTTCTGAGTCCTTTGAAATTAGTGATGAAATGCTATCTGCAAAGCAGATTATACTCCGATTTCCCATTTTAGACGGGCATTGCACTGTCTATTTTAATGGAAAAAAAATCATAGAAGCTGATAATTCATTCAGGGTTTGGGAAGCGGATGTAATTAAACTTGCAAAACCTGCAGAAAACCATATACGGATTAACTTTAAGAGTCCTGTAAATGAAGCTTTGCGGATGTCTGCTGAATATGGGTTTTTACCCACAGGCGAGCCTAGAGTTTTTATTCGAAAAGCACCTTATCAGTTCGGTTGGGATTGGGGACCCAATCTCCCTTCGGTTGGCATAGGAGCCATGCCGGAATTGATCGCATTCCATAACATTGAGCTTTATGATTATCGGGTAATCACAAAAAACCTTCATGAACAAGAAGCGGAAATGGAATTGATAGTCGAAATTGATTCCAGAAAAAAGTCTAATATTGATCTGCAATTTTCTATTCCAAATGGATTTGTACTGAATACAAAGATCCAAACTCTAAAAGGGAAGCATCAATACACCATACCATTTAAAATTACGGAACCACAGTTGTGGTGGCCCCATGATCAGGGAAACCCATTCCTTTATGAATCAAATCTGAAATTAACTCAAGTTTCAAATGCATTACTAATGTCTAAACATTTTGGCATACGCAAAATCAAGCTCATTCAGGAACCTGGACCGACTCTAGATGCCCGAGGATTTGCCTTTGAAGTCAATGGAACTCCAGTTTTTATCAAAGGGGCTAATTATATTCCACAGCATGTTTTTTTGAATGAAGTAAGTGATGAGGATTACAGAAGTATTCTGAATGATGCGGTAAGCAGCAATATGAATATGATAAGGGTCTGGGGTGGAGGAGTGTATGAAAAAGAAATATTTTACAATTTGTGCGACAGTCTTGGGATTTTGATTTGGCAAGATTTTATGTTCGCATGTGCCATGTATCCGGGTAATTCAGCTTTTCTGAGCAATGTAGAACAGGAGGCAAAGGAGCAAACGAGAAGAATTTCTGCTCATCCTTGTATAGCATTATTCTGTGGAAATAATGAAATATCTGAAGGATGGGCAAGATGGGGTTGGAAAGATCTGCTTAGCAAATTCCAAGTGTCAAAATTGCAAACTGCTTATGACCATTTATTTCTAAATATATTGCCTGAAGTTGTCGAAGAAAATTCCTATACTCATTACTGGGAGAGCTCTCCGGAGCTAGGGCGGGGAGATCCCCAGCATGTGTCAAAAGGGGATGCTCACTATTGGGGTGTGTGGCATGATGCTGAGCCATTCGAAAATTTCAGGCTAAAGGTGCCGCGATTTATGTCTGAGTTCGGGTTTCAATCTTATCCATCAATATATAATTTATCAAATTATATACCGGAATCAGAAATGCACATCGGTTCATCGGCTATGAATACACATCAGAAGCACTCAAGAGGCGATCAACTCATTAATGAGTATATGTTGCGATGGTTTAAAGTGCCTGATGACTTTGATCGATTTGTTTATTTATCGCAGGTATTGCAAGCGGAAGGAATGCGAATTGGAATTGATGCGCAAATTGCTTCCAGACCATACTGTATGGGAACATTATTCTGGCAGTTCAATGATTGTTGGCCTGCCGTTTCATGGAGCAGCAGAGATCATGAAGGTCGCTGGAAAATGATGCAGTATGTGGTAAAGGATACCTATGAGCCGGTAAGAATTCTTGCCAATTCGAAAAATGAAAGTCTTGAAATTCAAATTGTCAATTCAATTTCTACCGATTTGAATACTATTGTTGAATGGCAATTGATGGATGTTTATGGCAATGTACTCCAAATGGCTGAGTTTGAAATAGTAGCCAATGCTCAAAGTAATACACTAGTAAAGGACTTCAATTTAACTATTAAATCTTCTCCTGTATCCCCCTTGTTTTTGGTGTTTAAACTGAGCGCGGGATCATTTGAGGATTCACATATCCATTATTTGTCGGAGATAGAAGAATATGTTTTACCAGAGAATAAATTGATTTTTTCTATGCGCCGCAGTGGAAATGATCGAATTATTGAACTGAGTTCTTCACAGTTAGAAAGAGGCGTTTGGATCGAAGCCAATAAAGCGGGAACATTTAGCGATAATTATTTCGATTTATTGCCGGGTGAAAAGAGGAGTATTGTTTTTAATTAATCTAAAAGAACATATTAATATCATAATAATTAATGACCTTTGGCATATTAATAATAGAAGACATAATTTTAAATATATTATAAATTAT
>JBDNHP010000203.1:0-10255 GCA_041688765.1 Flavobacteriales bacterium | reverse complement strand
TGCATCTATACTTGTCCGGCAGATATCAATAGTGATGGCGTAGTAAATACTGGTGATTTATTGAATCTTTTAGGAGTATTTGGCTTGGTTTGTCCTTAATTTTTCTTTTGGAGTTTAAAATCCCGGATAGCAATAGCCGGGATTTTTTTTGAAAAATGTTTTATGAAGAATAAACCTTAACAATTATTTAAAGTCTAAAAAAAAAACATTGCATCCTTGTAGTGTTTTTCAATGCCAGAAATTTCTTCAATAACCTGGGGCCATGAGTTTAAAGAATGATATGTTAATCGTCATCAGCTTTGTTGTGAGCGGCGATTTAATCGCACAAAATCTTCCTAAGGAATGGGTTTTTGAAGAAGAACAACACCAACTGAATATTGGAGGCTATGCAGATGATGGCTTGTATGATGAAAGTATCATCCGTGAAATTTATCTGGAGTTTAGCCAAGCAAATTATTGGCAATTATTAGAAGATAATTATGACTCAGGCGCAGATCTCGCTGCCACATTAACCATGGACGGCATCATTTATCCCAACGTAGGGGTGCGATTTAAAGGTCAAACTTCCTACATAATGATTGAGAATTTTGATAAAAAATCCTTCAATATTTCGATGGACTTTCAAGATCCAAATCAACATTTAATGGGATATACAACCTTGAATCTCAATAATTGCTTTCAGGATGAAAGTTTTCTTCGCGAATTCCTTTATTTACATCAAATCAGAAATCATACCCCTGCATCGAAAGCGGCTTTTGTGAGACTTTACATCAATGGAGAGAGCTGGGGACTTTATCCGAATGTACAGCAATTGAACAAGCTTTTTATCGAAGAATGGTTTCTTGAAACGAACGGCAGCCGTTGGAGAGCTGATGATCCTGACGGCGGTTTTGGAGGCGGAATGGGAGGGCCACAATGGGGTGATGGCACTGCCGCATTAAATTATCTGGGAACGGATACTGTCAATTATCAAGAGTATTACACATTAAAAGGCTCTGATCAAATTAATCCTTGGGACGATTTGGTAAACACCTGTGATATTCTTGTAAATACACCTATTGCTGAAATTGAAACCACATTGCCTCAGATTCTGGATATCGACAGAACCCTATGGTTTTTAGCTTGTGAAATTCTCTTTTCTGATGATGACAGCTATATCTACAAAGGTAAAATGGATTATTATCTTTATTGGGAAGAACTTACTGGAAGAATGGTGCCTCATGAATTTGATGGGAATAGTATTCTTGGGCAACAAAATTTGAATTGGTCGCCATTTTATCATGCTGAAAACGTCAATTATCCTTTGCTAAACCGAATGTTGCAAGTGCCAGCTTGGAGACAACGTTATTTGGCACACATGAGGATTTTGCTCGCAGACCTTATCAATGCTAATGAAATCAATGGATTGATTAATGAATATGGCGATTTTATCGACGCAGAAGTGCTAGCTGACACCAAGAAATTATATACCTATAATCAGTTTTTAACTGAGCAAAATACCTTGATTTCTTTTCTGAATACTCGAAGAAATGCCATTGGCAATAATGCAGAAGTCAATGTATTGAGTCCTGAAATCACTGATGTGATTTATAGTGTTGATGGAAATGACTGGGCTGAAGTTTCTGCTTCAGAGGAAGTAAATGTTAGAGCTACCATTAGCTATGGATTGGGAATTTCCGGAGTTAATCTTTATTATAGTGATGCTTTGGCCGGCAATTTCATGTTGGATACCATGTATGATGATGGCGCTCATAATGATGGAATGCCCGCGGATGGTGTATATGGCGCTTCAATTCCCGGATATAGCGCAGGAACCGGAGTTCGATTTTATGTGGAAGCAATTGGCGCCAACCCTGCCTTAACTCGTTTCTATTCTCCCATTGGAGCTGAACATGATGTGTATTTTTATGTAATAGGCGCTACTGTTCTGGATAATAGCCCTGTAGTGATCAATGAAATTTTGGCGCAAAATACCGCCGGACAAGGAGATGAAGCCGGGGAATATGAAGATTGGATTGAAATCTATAATAACGGTGATTCAGAAGTTATTTTAGATGGACATTTCCTGAGTGACGATCCTCTTAATCTTGATAAATGGGAGTTTCCGGAATTCACAAGTCTCATGCCGGGAGAGTATTTGGTGATTTGGGCGGATGAAGATCATTTACAAGGTGCTAATCATGCAAATTTTAAATTAAGTGCTTCCGGTGAATCTGTTTTACTGCTTGATCCCGCTCTCAATATATTGGATCAGATTCAGTTTGCTCAACAAACAACCAATATGGGCTATGCGCGTGTACCCAATGGAACTGGCGATTTTGAGATTCAAAATCCAACCTTTGCTTCTAACAATGATTTGGCTAATTCGCTGGAGGAATCGTATGTTCAAGATTGGTATATCTATCCTGTTCCTGCCTCTGATTATCTATTTGTAAATGGCCTCGCAACAAATCAGTCCTATCTGGTATTTGATCTTACTGGTAGAATGATATGGTCTGATATTTTGAGCGGAAATTTCGAAATTGATGTTTCTACTTGGAATGCAGGTTATTATCTCCTCACAGACGGCTTAATCACTAAGCAATTTGTGATTACACGTTAAGCTCAAACTGCAATTCGCTGAGATGTCGATAGAGTCCATCTTCTTTATTGATTAGCTCTTGGTGAGTTCCTGATTCGCGTAGCTTTCCTTTTTCAAGAACCAGAATGAGATCGCTTTTGCGAATGGTTGATAGTCGATGTGCAATCACAATTGAGGTTCTGCCGCGCATAAGGTTTTCTAATGCATCCTGAACAAGTCTTTCGCTTTCGCTATCAAGTGAACTTGTGGCTTCATCAAGAATCAAAATTCTTGGGTTTCTCAAAACTGCCCTTGCAATTGCAATTCTTTGTCGCTGCCCTCCACTTAACTGGATTCCACGTTCTCCAACAATAGTTTCCATTTTATCGGGAAACTCTTCGATAAATTGTAGGGCATTTGCCTGACGTGCCGCTTCACGTATTTCTTCATCACTCGCCCCGGGCTTGCCATAAGCAATGTTTTCAGCAATACTTCCGCCAAATAGAATTACATCTTGGGGAACTAATGCCATTTCACTCCGCAAACTATTGAGTTCAAAATCGCGGTACTCTTTCCCATCAATAAGCACTTTACCACTTATCGGTTCATAAAACCGCAATAGCATAGAAACAACGGTTGATTTACCGGCACCTGAAGGCCCTACTAATGCCACTTGTTGACCAGCCTGTACTTCAAAGCTTAAATTTTGGAGCACGGTTATATCAGATCGACTTGCATAATGGAAGGATACATTTTCAAAGCTGATATTACCTTTCAAATTAAGAGTTTCAGCCTTTGTTTCAAGATCAATATTCTCTCTTTCACTTTCCAAAAGATCCATTACCTTTTCTATAGCGCCAATTCCACGCTGAACGGATGCGTATTGAGCGGCTAAGCCCCCAAAAGATCCGCCAATCATCGCAGTGTACAACAGAAAACTTATAAATAAGGAAGAGGAGAGTTCCCCACTTTGCAGTAAGAGTGCGCCCTGCCAAATAATAAAGGAAACGGCGCCAAATAGAAAAATGATAATAAAGGTGCTAAACAATCCGCGCCAAATGGCAGATTTCATACCATATTTCAAAACGAGCTCTGCGCTCTTCCCGTAGCGCAATGCTTCATAGCTCTCATTGGCAAAGGCTTTTACAGCATTTATGCCGGTAAGTGTTTCCTGCACAATTACATTCGATTCAGAAATCCTGTCCTGCGTTTCCTTGCTCAGTTTGCGAATAAACTTACCAAAAACTACAGCAGCAATCACAATTACCGGAATAGTAGCTAACATAAATAGGGTGAGCTTGGTGGAGAAAAAGAACAGAAAAGCCACTCCAAATACTATAATAATGATTTGGCGAATAAATTCAGCAATGGTGGTGGTAAAGGTTTCCTGAATGGTAGTAATATCGGACGATATACGACTATTTAAATCGCCAACTCTCATTTCATTAAAGAACTGCATGGGCATTCTAATCAAATGGCGATAGGTGTCTTTCCTCAGAGCCAACATCATGCGTTCAGTAACAATGGCAAAGGTATAAACCCTGAAAAAGGCAATGGCTCCCTGAAAAATGAAAATGAGTAATAAAACAACCAAAACAGTTCCCAAACTCGAAAAATCGATATTGAGGTCGCCCAATTGCATGCTTTCACCGGTTTCGCCCTTATCCAGACCTATTCCGGCTATTTGTCCTAACAATCTCGGAACAACTAAAGAAACGAAACTTGACATTAACAAAAGCACCATACCGATGCTAAAAATCGTTTTATGCGGTTTGAGATAACGGAAAATGCGGGAAGCTTTTCGCAGTGATTCCCTTGTTACTTTTGTCTTTTTGTCTTTATCTTCCTGTTCCACGGCACAAAGTTAGGCTTAAATTTACAGGCTGAAGCTGAAAAAAGTGTTGATCTTTTTGGAGATGGAAGAAAAACATTTATCTTTGCACCCCTCAATACGGGAACCCGAACGCACGAAAAGATGAAAAGGACATTCCAACCTTCGACCAGGAAGCGCCGCAATAAGCATGGCTTCCGCTCAAAAATGGCAACTGCAAATGGTCGCCGAGTTTTATCTGCACGTCGCCGTCAGGGCCGTAAGAAATTGACTGTATCTGATGAACGTACACCAAAAGGTATTCCGTTCTAAGCATATCCTTAATCGACACGAAAGAGCCGCTATTAGCGGCTTTTTTATTGCATTCAATTTAGTAAATGGCTCAGAGGCTTGCAATTACCAACCAATAATCTAACAAATGAATCCGGTGCACTCGTAGTTCTAGCCAACCATTGTATCGATAACAATCCACTTCTAAAGGCAGTTGATTGCTAAGATGAAATGGCTTAACTCGGATTTCAGAAGCGAAAACCACATGCTCTCCAAAAATTTTGAAAACCGCTTCCTTAGCTGCCCAAATGAGGGTGAAGCAGGTAAGTGAATGAGGTTGATCTAGGGCCCAATTAAATTCTTCAGCACTGCAAAACCTTTTGGCAATGGATGCAAGTTTGGGGTTATCATCCTGAAGGTCTAATCCAACCGGACGATCAGAAAACACAAATCCGGCCATATCGCCACAGTGTGATATACTGATGTGCAAATCATCAGATACAATTGGCTTACCATTCGGTAAGTATTTTATAACTGATTTAAATCCAATAGTTTGCATCAAAATATGCAAAGCGAGAAGTTCTTTTCTTCGTTTAGGATGAAGATCCTTGGAGGGTATTGCGCTGGGAGCCAAAAGCATCTGCTCAAGTGTTTCGATGCTCTCCGTCATTTTCCAAACGAAAACATTGAGGCCCTTATCGGGGTTATAGCTACTGAGCAATGGCATTTGGCCTGCAAGATACAATCTCATAACTGATTCACAATCACATGGAAAAGTTGTACCTTTGCAGGCCCTTACAAGGTAAAAACGTAAATATTTAATCATGAGCACTACCACCGCCGTAATGAACTACAAGGTGAAAGACATGAGCCTCGCAGATTGGGGCCGTAAAGAAATTCGACTGGCTGAGGCAGAAATGCCGGGTCTTATGTCGATCCGTGAACAATATAAAGCTTCGCAGCCGCTGAAAGGTGCACGCATTGCCGGTTGTTTGCACATGACTATCCAAACAGCAGTATTGATTGAGACTTTGGTTGATCTCGGTGCTGACGTTCGCTGGTCATCATGCAATATCTTCTCTACTCAGGATCATGCTGCGGCTGCAATTGCTGCTACTGGTGTTCCTGTATTTGCCTGGAAGGGCATGAACGAAGAAGAATACAATTGGTGTGTTGAGCAAACCTTGTTTTTCGGTGATGATCGCAAACCATTGAATATGATTCTGGATGATGGCGGTGACCTTACTAATATGGTATTTGATCGCTATCCTGAAATCGTAGCCGAATTAAAAGGTATTTCAGAAGAAACTACCACCGGCGTTCTCCGATTATATGATCGTGAGCGCAATGGCACGCTTAAAGCTCCTGCCATTAATGTGAATGATTCGGTTACTAAATCGAAATTCGACAATAAATATGGTTGTAAGGAATCATGTGTTGATGCTATTCGTCGTGCAACAGATGTAATGATGGCCGGTAAAGTGGCTGTTGTTGCAGGCTATGGCGATGTAGGTAAAGGTTCTGCTGCTTCTTTGAGTTCTGCAGGTTGTCGCGTTATCGTTACGGAAATTGATCCAATTTGTGCTTTACAAGCTGCAATGGATGGTTTTGCTGTGAAGAAAATGGACACTGTGGTGTCTGATGCTGATATCATTGTTACCGCTACCGGAAACAAGAATATCGTTGTTGGTCGTCATTTTAAAATGATGAAAGACAAAGCCATTGTTGCCAACATTGGTCACTTCGATAATGAAATTGATGTTGCTTGGTTAGAGGAAAACTATGGTAGCACTAAAGACACGGTGAAGCCTCAAGTTGATCTTTACAATATCGATGGCAAAGATGTTATTCTCTTGGCTGAAGGTCGTTTGGTAAACCTCGGTTGTGCAACTGGTCACCCATCATTTGTAATGTCGAATAGTTTTACAAACCAAACGCTTGCTCAAATTGAACTGTGGAAAAACCACAGCAATTATGAGAACAAGGTTTATACGTTACCAAAGCATCTTGATGAATTAGTAGCTCGTTTACACTTGGCAAAACTTGGTGTAGAGTTAGAAGACCTTAGTGCTGAGCAAGCGGCCTATATTGGCGTTGCTCCCGAAGGTCCGTACAAAAATGATGCTTACAGATATTGATATTTAATTTTCCATAAAAAAGCCGCCTCAACAAGGCGGCTTTTTTTATGGCCAATTCGGCAATGGCACGAATAACGTTTAATGCACGCATGTTTGTACACATGAGCAGTAATAGGAAAATATTTTCCCTGCGATTGATTTGGATTTATTTTAGACCTGTTTTTATGCATTGAGATTTAGAGCAGATTTTTCCGCAGATTTCCGCAGATCCCGCAGACTAGATCAGTGTTTTGTTGGTATGAGTAGTAACAGGGGAGGGTTTTGTTTCTCTGATTTTGCCTTATAATCCAATTCTATTCTGCGCCAATCTGCCGCATGCTCTTAAAAAGTTGACTTCGTTTTTGTCATTTGCGAAATATGCGATTCCAGAAATGGCCCCATCGAAAATATATATTGGGCTAGTCGCAGCATTTTTTCTCTTATTCCCAACACCTAGATCTCTGGACAAATTGAGGGTTTTCAATTTTTATGCGAGGCGAATGAATAAACAATTTTGAAAATTTTTGCTATTAAATGTTTATAAAACAGCAAACATTTGAGGGTAAAAAACTGGAAATGTTTATTTCATTTTGTTTGCTGCATTTCGCTTCGATATCAATGCCAAAAGCAGTCAAGGCTTAGCATTTATAATATGCAATGTAAAAGCATCAAATCTTTGCTTCCCATTCAATATGCCACCCCTTCAGGGTCGTGTTGTAATATCTCATGCTTTTACTATAAACGTTCTACCTTTTCAGGGTCGGGAGTCATACTAACGTCATTTGGCTATAAACATTAAATCCTTTCGGGATGCATAGAGTGCAAACTCCATTGATTTTTAGTAATACGTTGCTTTTTGCAAGGCCGGCCCTTCTTGGAAGGAAGGGTCCGCATGTTTTTCAGAAATTATGACATGGAACACCTTTAGTTGCGATGTAGCATATAATTCATACTGCCCGTTGGGTACATGGGCTATTGGTATTGTATTGTAAAATTTCATGTCCCGAGCGCACTTCGAGAAACTCAAAACGTTCTTATTTTACCACTCATTTCAACTATTATTGTAAACAAACATTAAGCCCTCCACCTTCTCCTGAGCAGGATCACTTGCAGCATTACCATCAAGGTTGCGCAGAGAATGCCATAAATAGCCGCAAATGGAATATTTAGACTCGGGAAATCCAAATTGAACAATGATGTAGTTCGATTGCCCAGCTCAGAAAACCAACCTTTAGAAAGCAGAATATTATTTTTAAAGAGCAGCCACATAACCAATAAATAAATTGAGATCACTATTCCCCAAAATAAGCGAGGAATAAGCGGATTACGAGCGCTCTTTTTGGCCAATTCCAGCTGCACTATTTCCTGCATTACATTGCGCGTGAAGTCGGGCGAAGGATGGACCTGTGTAGTATCGCTCAACAATTTGCGAATCAGGGCGTCTAGTTCTTTATCGTTTTGATCTTCCATAATTTCAGGACATTACTTGTTCTTCTATTTTTTTGTTCAATAGAATTTCCATCTTTTTGCGCAATCGAAACAATTTCACCTTGATGTGATTGGATTTAAGCTTTACTATTGAAGCTATTTCATCAAGACTTTTGTTTTCATAATAATACATCATCAATAAAGCGTGTTCTTCTCCAGGAAGTTCTTGTAAACAAGCCGCTACAGTATCAAGCCGATCTTCTTTTTCCATATTCTCCAAACGCTCATCCAAATCAGCAATTCGATGAATGTTATTTTCATCAATGCTGATGGTGTTTCTATTATGCTTAATTTTTTTAAGCTTGTCGAGACAGGAATTATATGCAATTCGGTATACCCAGGTCTGAAACTTTGCATCGCCTTTAAAGCTATCCAATGACTTAAAAATTTTGACAAATACATCCTGGGCGATTTCTTCTGCCTCTTCTCTGTTTTGTAGCATTCTCATTGCGAGATTGAAAACCAATCCCTTGTGGCGCTCTACCAACAGGCTAAAGGCACGAGTGTTACCGGCACGAATTTGACGAATAATCCTTATGTCATTTATATCAAGCATTGAATTCTAAGGAAAGATAAGAAAAGAGGGTTAATGGTTTATTGGTTTGCAGACTTATTACCTGCCTATTTCTTTTCTTCCTTAGTACTGAGCATGTAGCCGATGAGCAGACCAATTCCAGCGAGAGTGAATATTGTTCCGGGATAGGCTACATCTTCCTGCACTCCAAAGTTGGTATTTAGAATGGCCGCAATAAAAATCCCCATTCCGATGCCTACAAGGACTAAAGCAGTATTGAGAAATAGAATTTTCCAGATTGGAGAAGCTTGTGATTTTCCTCCTGTAAAAATTCCGGCGTTTAGTCCTTTTTCTATGAGTGCTAGTCGCTCTTTGTTTCTGGTAGAGAAATAGAGGTAAACTACCCCAAATATTGCTCCGAAAAAGAGCGGCACAATGACAATTTCTGAACCCATAATACTGTTATTTTTACGTTTGTTTGAATGTTTGACTACACAAAATAGATTCGGTTACAATTTTTTGCTGTTTTATCTTTTTAGGTTGTTGCTAACAACGGTTTTTTGCTTGCTTTTCAAGGAGCAAAGAGAACTTGGCTGTTGGCTGCTGTCTTTTGTGTTCCAATGATTAATCAAGGCCCCCAAAATAATGAATGTATTTGATTGATTATGAGTATATTATTGGAAAAAAAAATAGGTTTGAATTAGTGTTATTCACTGTTTACAGAGTTTCCATAAAGGTCATTGTCAAAACTTTGAATCGGGCACATTACTTTTCTTAATGTTTCAACTTGGATTAAAGTACCCATAGAATTATTAGGGTAAAATTTCTCAAGAATAAGTTTGTTCCCTCTGTAATACTTTGCTTGGTATAGAAAATTAGCCAAATTATTTAAGACAAAGCAGATCTCCTATTTCCACTTTTTCTGTATCCTTCTTTTACAGTCTTATATTTTAAGCCCTGTTGATCAAATATGATTCCGTTTTTATTCGTGCGCTGCCCTTGCTTTAAAGAATATTATACTCAATGATAGTGTCTCGATAAAATCGTTCGACACCTCAAATAAAGTACTACAAAATTTGTCATTCTTTGTAAACTGTTTATCTTGATAGCCAAGCGTTGAGAAGAGTATTATATCTCATATAAATAGCATATATATATTCATTATATAGTAATGTCATTTTTATTTACACTATAACTATCATGTTTGTTTATTAGGTTTTTAGAAAGCTCTAGTTGAAATAGCACCTAATTTCAGTTTATATAAAAAGCGCAGAAAAATATAATATATTCAATTATCGTTATGTTACTGTAAGTTCATATTTCAAAACACATGGTAAGGATATAATTCTGTCATATTTTTATGAAGAGAATTTACCTTTCTCCAAAGCTTCAAAATATAAGGTTTTCATACCCCGGAAAAGCACTTTATGACGCCTCCCCAACTCCGCCGTCCCAACAATAGTGAGGATAAAGAG
>JBDNHP010000202.1:0-1703 GCA_041688765.1 Flavobacteriales bacterium | reverse complement strand
CGAAACCTGGGCCTGAATCTTCCTGAAACCGCAGAAATTGACTAATTTCGCGGCCTTCCGGAAAAACGGATCGACCAAAACAAATGATGAGACCAGGATCTCTGATTATTGCCATAATACCGGTATTTATTGTTGCTTCATGCAATATTATCAATCCACCGGAAGACTCTCCCGCCTTTATTAGGATCGAGGAGTTTGAACTTAACACCGAAATTTTTGAGGGGAGCAATTCTCAAAAAATCACAGAAATGTGGTTATACTCCAATGGTCAGTTAATTGGGGTTTTTGATCCCCCTTTCGAAGTACCAGTGCTCCAAACGGGGGAGCAAGATTTGCAGATTTTTGCTGGAATCAAAAACAACGGTATCGCCATAACTAGAATCAGATATCCTTTTTACAAAATTTACACCGAAACAGTAGTGCTTCAGCCGGGCATGACTGACACTGTTAAACCCGTTTTCGAGTATATCGATAATCTCGAATTCTGGATGGAAACTTTTGAAGATCCCGGCATTAAATTTAATCGAGCTGGAATCAGTGATACCTTGATGGAACTCACTCAAATTCCTGATGAAATTTTTGAAGGTACGGGCTCGGGCATCGTGCATCTCGATTCAGAGCGAAATTATTTCTATGCTTTTACGGAAGAAAGCCTTGATTTACCAGCTGGTTCACAGTTTTTTCTCGAAATGGATTATCGTTGCAACAACAGTTTCGCTGTTGGGCTTTTGGCATACAGCGGGGTTACACTTCAAAAAGCAGCAGCATTGATTTTTAATCCAACCGATGACTACGGCAATGGTCCGGAATGGAATAAAATTTATATTGAATTGAGTTATATCGCGGGGCAATACATAGGCTTCGATCATTTTGAACTCTATCTGGAAAGCAGTCTTGATCCAGGTAATTCAAATGCCCTAGTGCAGTTCGACAACATTAAGATTGTATATCGCCAATGAGGGCAATTGCCAAAAAACAAGTTATTGCTTACGTAATTGCCGATATATTGGCGGCAATGCTCGCTTGGACTATACTTTTTGTATTTAGAAAACGAATTCCAGAGTCTTCGAAATTTGGTTTCCCCATAAAGCTTGAATTTGACGACAATTACTATTTCGGTCTGCTTTTTATCCCTGCATTTTGGCTTCTCCTTTATCTATTTGCCGGTCAATATGGAAATACGCTTAGGCGACATCGTTTAAAAGAGTTGGCTCAAACGCTGGTTGTATCAATCATCGGCACCATCATCCTCTTTTTTGCGCTATTACTCGACGATCAGATAGCGAGTTACAAGAACTACTATCAGAGCTTCCTAGTGCTCTTTTGCGCCCATTTTGGCATCACCTTCTTGTTCCGCTTTATTCTCACTACGCGCATCGTGAAACGAGTTCACAAAGGTGAAATCGGATTTAAAACAATGATTGTTGGGGGTAATGAATTAGCTCTACAGACTTATGAAGAAGTAATATCAATGAAGAAATCTCCGGGATTCAAATTTCTGGGATTTGTTCAAGTAAATGGAAACGACCGCCTTCTTGAAAAGCACCTGCATTGTTTTGGGAAATATCATATTTTACCTCAATTGATAGAAGAACATGGAGTAGAGGAAATTCTCCTCGCCATTGAATCATCTGATCATAAAGAACTGGGGAACATTCTGAATCAATTGGAAGGAGCCGAAGTGATTGTAAAAGTGATTCCTG
>JBDNHP010000201.1:0-1066 GCA_041688765.1 Flavobacteriales bacterium | reverse complement strand
GGGGCGTTCTTAGGATGCGTTTTATGAGAGTGAGACCTGCTATTCAACAAAATAGATGATGCTGCGAACCCTGATTATAAATGCGAGAATAGTTAACGAAGGAAAAATCGAAAATGCTGATTTGCTCATTGAAGGAGAACGCATTTCGAAAATTGCTTCAACCGGCACAATTTCAACTGAAAACGTTGTTATAATTGATGCTGAAAACAATTATTTATTGCCCGGATTTATTGATGATCAAGTTCATTTTCGCGAGCCGGGATTAACCCACAAAGCAGAAATTTATACGGAAGCGAGGGCTGCGGTGGCTGGTGGTATTACCTCATTCATGGAAATGCCCAACACTTTGCCGCAAACCCTAACTCAGGATTTGCTTCAATGGAAATATGACAGGGCAGCCGAGGTTTCTTTAGCTAATTACTCCTTCTTTATGGGGGTAAGTAATGACAATCTTGCTGAAGTACTTAAAACCAATCCAAACGATGTTTGCGGAATAAAGGTCTTTATGGGCTCATCAACAGGGAATATGCTTGTTGATAACCCTTCCGTTTTGGAGCGACTTTTTGCTGAATGTCCGATGCTTATTGCCGTTCATTGTGAAGATGAGGCAATAATTAACGCTAATATGAGTGCTTTTCGAGCGCGATTTGGCGAAGATGTGCCGATGTATTTGCATCCACAAATTCGAAGCGCCGAAGCTTGTTATAAATCCTCTTCTCTCGCAGTAGAATTAGCACATCGGCATAATACTCGTCTGCATATTCTGCATATTTCAACGCAAAAAGAACTAGCGCTTTTTAGTTCCAATTCTGATCTTCGAAATAAACGCATTACTGCCGAAGCTTGTATTCATCATCTTTGGTTTAGCGATAAAGACTATCAAAACAAAGGCTCGCTTATCAAATGGAATCCGGCGGTTAAGACGGAAGAAGATAGAGAGGCTATAAGAAAGGCGCTGAAGTCCGGCTAAATTGATGTTGTAGCAACAGATCACGCCCCTCATACTTTAGATGAAAAATCTCAAAGTTATTTCAAAGCTCCCTCCGGTGGGCCACTAGTTCAGCAT
>JBDNHP010000200.1:0-1749 GCA_041688765.1 Flavobacteriales bacterium | reverse complement strand
TCCATTCCCAATTTCCGTTGGGATGGACTAATACAAGGAGAGCAATTAGAAGCAGGAACTTATTTCTATACCATCCGCTTTAAGCATGTTTGTGATGCAGAAGAGGTGCTTCAGAATGGAAGTTTGATGATAGTGAGATGATGAAAATGTAATTTTATTGAATCAAATCAACATCTATATCGTTTTCGAAAATACCGGTTTTTCATTGTCATTGTGCTCCATGTAAGGATCTAATCGCATGCAAATATTCCGGATAAAACTTTTGCCTTTCTCGCTTACACTGATGTGATTCTCTATCAAACTCAACAATCCCTCAGATATCATTTCTCCTAATCGTTGTTCCAGTGTTTCTCTGCTATAAAGTGATTTTGGGATATCGCTTTGGAATCGGCACATCAAATCGAGAATAATTTCCCGCATTTGAAGATCAGACTTAGAAAGCACATGTCCTTTGAATAATGGTAGCGTTCCTTTGCTGATAATGTCATTATACGCTTCTACGGTCTTAACATTCTGACTAAAAGCGCTACCCGACTCACTAATGGAAGAAACTCCAAGTCCAATTAAAAGATCCGTTGCAAAAGGCGTGTAGCCCATGAAATTCCGATGTAAACTACCATTTTGCTGCGCAATTAATAGCTCATCATTCTCCAACGCAAAGTGATCCATGCCTATCTCAGAATAGCCGACGCCCTCCAGCAGTACTTTGCCCTGGGCATATAATTTTAATCGCAACTCAGCATCAGGAATGTCTTTGTCGCTGTATTTGCGTTGACCGGGTTTTATCCATGGAACATGCGCATAGCCATAAAAAGCGATGCGTTCAGGCTTTAACTCAATGGCTTTAATTATTGTTAACTTAATGCTCTCAACACTTTGCAAGGGCAATCCATAAATCAAGTCAAAATTGATCGAATTGTAACCTATCGCTCTGGCATTATTGCAAACGGTTTCTACTTGTTCGTATGTCTGAATGCGATTGATGATGAGCTGTACCTCGGGATTAAAATCTTGAATTCCCAAACTAAGTCTTCTGAATCCGAGATCGTATAGCGTTGATAAATGCTCTTTGGTTGTATTAGCCGGATGAGCTTCAAAACTGAGTGATGCGGAATCTTTCAAAATGCAATTTTCTAGAATTCCCTCCAAAAGCATTTTTAAATTCTTCGGACTAAAAAATGTAGGGGTACCACCACCCAAATGAATTTCTCTTATCTCTGGGGTTTTAGCAAAAATTCTTCGATAAATTTCCCATTCCTTCAATACATTCTTAATGTAAGGCTCTTCCACTTTATGATTAACCGTAATACGAGTATTACAACCACAATAAGTGCACAAACTCTCACAAAAGGGGAGGTGTATGTAAAGCGAAATCCCTTTTGCATCGTTGCTCGCAGCAAAACTCTGTTGAACGTGCCCAGTCCAATGAAGCATATTTAAGCCTTCTTTCCAATGTGGAACAGAAGGGTAGCTGGTATAGCGCGGCCCCGCTTCGTTATACTTCCGGAGTAATGATAATTCTAACAAGATTTTCCATTTGATGCAAAGCTATTTTCATCAAAAAGTTTTTTCCATGATAGAAATCATTCGAAAGCATGAGATTTAAAAAAAAATGCTTGTCCGTAATATTACCACTTAAAAGCTGATCCGGCAATTGCGGCCCTGCTAAAAAGCTGACCAGACATATATCTACGATTGGCTTTATAGCTGAATTCATCCAAATAGCTTTGCAAATACTTATCGGAAACC
>JBDNHP010000199.1:0-5374 GCA_041688765.1 Flavobacteriales bacterium | reverse complement strand
TGATTCAGAAACAATTATCGATTTAATCAAGCCAAAGTATAAGGTAATAATAGTTTCGCGTCATTATTTGGGAAGCATAAATCATACGCTCTTAACTGTTAATGTATTAAAAGAAAAAGCTTTAGATATTGCAATTATCTTTAATGGAAAAGAACATCCATCTACCGAATCTATTATTAAAAAAATGACTCAAGTACCAATTCTTGGACGTGTAGATGAAGAGGCCTTTTTTGATAAAAATGTGGTTAAAAAATATGCTGAAGAATTCCTGTGCGCTGAGGAATTTCAAAATTATTTTGAATTGTAATTGAATTTCTTGGGACCGAAACCGTTTCCTTGATTCGCAAAAAAGAACTGCATGGTTCTCAAAAGAAAAGCGCTTTTAAACCCAGGAAGCGCGATTAATTTTTTTGTAAATATACAATATTGTCATTACGAATATGAGCCTTCAAAATCGAGATAAAAAGCATCTTTGGCATCCCTTAACACAGCACAAGTTGCAGCCCAATAGCATTGCCGTGGTTAAAGCAAAAGACTGTATAATTACGGATGAAAACGGCAATAATTACATTGATGCTATATCATCTTGGTACACCTGCATGTACGGTCATTGTAATCCGTTCATAACAAATCGCGTTGCGGCGCAAATGCAGCAATTAGATCAAGTAGTTTTTAGCGGATTTACCCATGAGCCTGCCATCCAACTTAGTGAAGCGCTCATAGCGATTCTTCCCGAAAATCAGAATAAGATTTTCTTTAGTGATAATGGTTCTACTGCTGTGGAAGTTGGCATCAAAATGGCCTTGCAATACCACTTCAATAGAGCTGAAAAACGCAACGTTTTACTGGCCTTTGAAGACGGATTTCACGGCGATACTTTTGGCGCTATGAGCGTGTCTGGATTGTCTGTGTATAACGGACCATTTGAAGAATTTTTTATTGATGTAAAAAGGATCCCTACCCCAAACGGCAATAATCACGAAGCCATTTTACAAAAATTGCAAGCCATCGTCTCCTCCAACAAAGTAGCTGGCTTTGTTTATGAACCACAAGTTCAGGGCGCCGCTGCTATGAAAATGTACGATGCCGATGGACTAGAAATGATATTGAAATTCTGCAAAATCTACAACATAATTACGATTGCTGACGAGGTAATGACCGGTTTTGGCAAAACAGGAAAACATTTTGCCTCACTTCATCTCGACACCAAACCTGATATTATGTGCCTAAGCAAGGCGCTAACTGCTGGTTTGATGCCTATGGCACTTACCACCTGTACTCAAGCAATTTACAATGCTTTTTACAGTGATAACATGAGCATGGCATTGTTTCATGGGCATACCTATTCTGCCAACCCTCTAGCTTGTGTGGCCGCGCTGGCAAGCATTGAATTGCTGCAAACGGAAAGTATTCAGCATAGTATTCAGAGCATTATAGCCTCTCATCAGGCTTTTGACAAAAGGATCAAACTCCACCCGAAAGTAAAATCAACCAGACAAATAGGCATTATTTATGCCTTGGAATTGAATGTGGAAATGGAACGTTACGGCGATTTGCGAAACAAGCTGTTTAATTTTTACATGGAAAATGGCGTTTTTTTGCGACCGCTGGGAAGCACAATCTACATTCAAGCCCCGTATGTTATTACCCCTCAGCAATTAGAAAAAGTTTACGCAGTTATCGAAGAGTCTTTGTCAATCATCTAAATTAGCAGACCGATTGTTTCCCTCAATTTGTAAAGCTTTTTAAAGGGGGCATCATAAAAATGTATTTGCTGATTATAGTTCAGGATAAGAATAAGCCATGCAACAACCAATTTCGATAACTGCTATTTCATCGATTTCACCTTTGGGAAAATCCTTAGATGATGCTTGGAAAAATTATCAGTTACCTAAACATTGTATTACTGAAAAGCAATTTTTGGGTAATACTGCTTTGGTTGCCGAAATTCCAATGGAAGCAAAGATGGAGATTGAGTTATTAAGGCATTCGCATAACAAATATAAGTCGCTGGACAATACTGTTTTGTACGCCATTTATGCGGGCAGACAAGCTGTTAAACAAGCCGGTTGGAATGGTTCCGATGACTTCGGAATTAACATTGGATCTTCGCGCGGTGCCACACATCTTTTTGAAACCTATTACGAATCGTTCTTAAAATCTGAAAAATCCGAAACTTTGTGTTCCCCTACAACTACATTAGGCAATATCTCCTCTTGGGTAGCACACGACCTGCAAACACAGGGTCCTGAAGTGAGCCATTCCATCACCTGCTCCACCGCTTTACATGCAATGCTAAATGGAATTGCCTGGATCTATGCCGGAATGTGCAACAAATTTCTTGTTGGTGGCAGCGAAGCCCCTCTTACCCCTTTCACAATCGCACAAATGCGGGCATTAAAAATTTATGCGAAAGAAAATGGGGAATATCCCTGTCGTGCATTAGATTTGTTAAAGAACCAAAATAGCATGATTTTAGGCGAAGCAGCCTCCATGGCGTGTTTAGAAGCAGGAATAAGAAGCAATGCCCTTGCTGTTGTTACGGGATTTGGATATGCAACTGAATTACTAGAACATAATATTTCTATTTCTAGTGATGCCAAATGTTTTCAAAAATCGATGTGGATGGCCTTGGCCAATTGCAATCCGGAAGATGTTGATGTTGTTGTGATGCACGCTCCAAGCACCGTAAAAGGTGATTTGAGCGAATTCAAAGCTATTGAAATTGTTTTCAAAAACGACATGCCATCATTAACAACCAATAAGTGGAAAATAGGCCACACTCTTGGGGCTTCGGGCATGTTAAGTATAGAACTTGCGGTGTTGATGTTAAACCATAATCAGTTTGTGGGACTGCCTTTTGTTGAGCATCAAAAAACACCAGATAAAGTTCGAAACGTATTAGTTAATGCAGTAGGTTTTGGCGGAAATGCCGTTTCCATTTTGTTATCCAAAAACTAAATGTACAGTTATAAAAAAGTATTTTTAACTATAACAACGCAGATATAATTATGGGCGAGATGAGACACAATTGGACTAAGCAAGAGATTTTAGATATATACAGTAAACCACTTATGGAATTGCTTTACGAAGCAGCTACCGTTCATCGTTTACATCATGATCCCAATACGGTTCAAGTATCTACTTTATTGTCGATAAAGACTGGAGGCTGTCCTGAAGATTGTGGATATTGTCCGCAAGCAGCGCGTTATCATACCAATATTGAGAGCAACGATTTAATGTCTGTTCAACAAGTAAAAGCGCAGGCCTTGCGAGCGAAAGCCAGTGGTAGTTCACGTGTTTGCATGGGGGCTGCATGGCGCAATGTAAAGGATGGACAGGAGTTTGATCAAGTGCTTGAAATGGTTCGCACCATTAATAAGTTAGATATGGAAGTGTGCTGCACACTTGGCATGATTACAGAAAACCAAGCTCAACGCTTAGCTGAAGCCGGTTTATATGCTTACAACCATAATCTGGATTCTTCCGAAGAATATTACAAAGAAGTAATATCTACTCGTGGTTTTGAAGACCGTTTACAAACCATAGAAAATGTTCGTAAAACCAATGTCACTGTCTGCAGTGGTGGTATTATTGGAATGGGTGAAAAGATAGAAGATAGAACTGGAATGTTAGTAGCCCTGTCTACCTTGAATCCTCAACCGGAATCTGTACCTATCAATGCCTTAGTACCAGTGGAAGGAACGCCTTTAGAAGCTCAAGAACCGGTTTCTATTTGGGAAATGATACGCATGGTTGCCACAACAAGAATTGTAATGCCCGAAACGCAAGTTCGTTTAAGTGCCGGTAGAACAGAAATGAGTCGTGAAGGACAAGCGATGTGCTTTTTTGCTGGTGCTAATTCTATTTTCGCTGGAGATAAGTTGTTAACTACACCTAACCCTGATGTAAAAGAGGACATGAAAATGTTTGAATTATTAGGGTTAAATCCGCAAAAACCTTTCATTAAAAAAATGAAACCGCAATCGGTTGAAGCAGCTGATTCACGATACCAAGCTTTGGGTGATAAGCCTAAATGGAGTCGACCAGAGCATACTATTGATCGCAATGAGGCTGCCAAGAAAAAGTCCAAAACCGTTAAGTAGTTTGCTAATTACTTCTATTATATTTTAAACAAATTGAGAAATGGAACTAGGGGCTTTACTAGACAAAATCCATTTATACTCAATAATACTATTGCTTTGGAATTAGGTTAAAATATTCAGCTTCCAGCTCAACAATAATATCATTTTTTCGATTAACTATGTCATAGGGAGGATTGTACCCCAAAAAGAAAAATCGGCTGGTATACTGAATTCCCTCTGCATCTAATGCTTCCTTTAATTGCTCTTTATATAGTTCAATTTTCTCATCGTTTGCCCATCCTCCAAAGCTAATTGCGGCAACCGTTTTTGCGGGTTCTTCCCGAAATTGGATTTCCGAATTACCAGGTTGGGGAAGATTTTCTTTTTTGAACTTTTTAGGAACCATGAACATCATCGTCATGGAATCTTCTAATGACATAGCAACCGGTGAGGTCATGGCTATTTTTTCATTTCTATCATTACCTCCAAATATGTAGCCGGCCAGAATGGAAAAACCTTTACTCGAAGACTCTTCATAACCTTTGGTAGAAAGTTTAACTGAAGTAAACAAGGATGCTTCGTAGCTGCGGATCTCGAATGTGTCGTACTTTTTCATCACTCTATATGGATACGTTTCTATGCTTTCTTGCCCATTTGTGGCATAAAGCTGGATTGCAATAAATACTAAGACGATAGCTGAAAGTATGATTAGTATGATTTTCATTTTATGGGTGATTTAATGATTGTTTTTTGAAATAACAATCACGGATTGACTTTGTGCAATTTCACATGATAAAATGGAACTGGCAATTTGCCTTCAATCATAAAAGAATAAAAATCTAGCGCTTTATACATTTAAATAGTTCACATTTCAAATGCGACTTTAGCTTAACAACATACATGCCATTGGCCAAATTCTGAATGTTAATTACTGAAGATTGATTGATAGACTCTGCATGAACCAATTGCAAATTGCAATTGTAGATTTCTACCAAAACATTTTCATTCCGAGGAATATTGATATTGATAAAATCGCTGGCCGGGTTAGGATATACCTTAAACTCCGCGATTGGGTGGTTATCAGCAACATCAATTGTTGAGGAAAGAATTCCGCGCAAATTGATCTCGGCAATTGATGTCCTTACATCGGTGGATATTCCGGTGATACTGACCCCCTGTTCCGGTGATACTGACCCCCCTGATGGGTTTAGATTTTGTTCATGATGGACATGACAATATTACTGTTTTTTACGCATTGATTCTCCCTTGATTTCTATTCGATGGGCTTG
>JBDNHP010000198.1:0-3811 GCA_041688765.1 Flavobacteriales bacterium | reverse complement strand
CTTGCTTTATTGAATTTGGGCCAAATCTAACATCTATATCATTGCTACCTTCAAAGAACCAACACTGAAAACTGACCGTGTTTAACGAGGTTCCAAATTCTTCTACTTCATTATAGAATCCAACATTTTTCCATTCGATTTTACAAATTCTATTACCGGGTTCACCACTTATTTTGTAGGAAATCGGAGACATCATAGTACCTTCACTATAACCGATATCAATAATATCACTTTGGTAAACCATTAATATGTCAAAAGGCTCATTTTCAATTGGATTTATACTCATCATGGCTCCCAAACCACTGATCCAAAGATTATTGGTGGTGGTGTTCAAAAAGCTAAAATCAAATCCAATAGGCACATTGATCACCGGATCATCCCAAGTTTCCGTAGTGAGAGCAATTGGATTTGTTAAAGGAGTGTAAGTCTCATCCAACACATATAAGTAGTAAGGAAATTGCGCATTGGCATTTGTAAATAGGCTTATAATAACAAGCAGGGTAAAGAGCTTTTTCATAGGAATTGGTATAAATTGTTTATTTTGAGACTATCAATGCAGCACTAAAGTTACAATTAAATTAGAAATTAGGTTTCAATAGATAATGACTGTAAAATTTATCAATTTCATTTACAGCTTCTTCAGCAGTGTCTACCACTGAAAAAAGTTCCATATCCTGTGCCGAAATATTGTTTTCTTGTTCGAGAATTACGGTTCTTATCCAATCTACCATTCCTCCCCAAAATGCAGTACCTACGAGCACTACAGGAAAGCGGCCAATCTTATGAGTTTGTATAAGCGTTAGTGCTTCAAACATCTCATCAAGGGTTCCAAATCCACCCGGCATTACAACAAATCCCTGACTGTATTTTACAAACATCACTTTACGCACAAAGAAATAATCAAAGTCGATGCTTTTATCGTGATCAATATAAGGATTCGAGTGTTGCTCAAAAGGCAAATCAATATTTAATCCAACGGAAGTTCCACCACCTAGTTTTGCCCCTTTATTTCCGGCTTCCATTATGCCCGGACCCCCACCTGTAATTACACCGTAGCCTTTCTTAGTGAGCTCTATGGCAATGTCTTCAGCCAATTTGTAATATTTGTTATCAGGCTTTGTTCTTGCTGATCCAAAGATCGAAACACAGGGTTTTATCTTTTGTAATCGATCATAACCTTCCACAAATTCAGCCATGATCTTAAAAATAGACCAACTGTCATTTGATTTAACTTCGTTCCAGGTTCTTTGCTTGAAGCCGATTCTAGCGTCTTTCATCATCAAATTCTATCTTATCAATTTTGGCTTTTAGAAAATTAAAAACCAAGGTTAAAGGTACAACGTTTTAATCAGATTTTCATTCAAATCAGTTGAGCAATTCTGTTTTGAGGAAGCTCGCAGTGTAACTCGACTTCACTTTTGACACTTCTTCAGGTGTGCCTTCAGCGATAATCATACCGCCACCATCACCACCCTCCGGACCTAAATCCACAATGTAATCCGCCACTTTAATGATGTCCATATTATGTTCTATCACTAACACTGTATTGCCTTGATCAGTCAGTCGATTTAAAACATCAATTAGCATCGAAACATCCTGAAAATGAAGTCCTGTGGTAGGTTCATCTAAAATGTAAAAAGTATTTCCGGTGCTTCTTTTGGATAACTCAGAAGCCAATTTCACCCTTTGTGCCTCTCCACCCGACAATGTTGTACTCTGCTGCCCTAGTGTTATATAACCAAGTCCTACATCATGTAAGGTCTGAAGAATCCGCTTCATTTTTGGAATTCCATCGAAGAAATCCAAAGCCTGTTCAATGGTCATATTCAAAACATCGGAAATCGATTTTCCTTTGTACTTCACTTCAAGTGTTTCTCGATTGTATCGCTTACCCATACAGGTATCGCAATTCACATAAACATCCGGAAGGAAATTCATTTCTATTGTCCGTAATCCTCCACCCTTGCAGGTTTCACATCGACCTCCACTCACGTTAAACGAGAATCTTCCCGATTTGTAACCCCTAATTTTGGCTTCCGGTAACATGGCAAAAAGATCCCTTATTTCAGCAAAAATTCCGGTGTATGTTGCAGGATTTGATCGTGGTGTTCTGCCAATCGGACTCTGATCAATTTCGATCACTTTATCTAAATGTTCAAGTCCTTGAATTTTTCCATAATCCAACACTTTTCTGGCAGTTCCATTAAAGTGATTATGAAGAAGTGGATACAATGTATGGCTTATCAAAGATGATTTTCCAGAACCACTCACACCCGTGATGCAAATGAATTTTGCTAATGGAAGTTTCAGTTTTACACTGTGCAAATTATGTCCTTTGGCTCCTGTGAGTATTAATGACTTACGATTGCCTACTCTTCGCTTGCTTGGAATTTCAATTTTCCTAATGCCCTTGAGGTATTGGGACGTAACGGAATCTGCTGCATAATGAGCTTCCGGCGGACCTTGGGCAACAATTTTACCGCCATTAACACCGGCTCCAGGACCTATATCAATCAAATGATCGCTGGCAAGCATCATATCCTTATCGTGTTCTACAACCAGAACTGTATTTCCAGCATCTCTGAGTTGTTTCAAACTTTTGATCAATCGCGCATTATCGCGTTGATGAAGTCCAATGCTTGGTTCATCCAAAATGTACAAAACTCCCACCAATTGAGAGCCAATTTGTGTTGCCAATCTTATTCTTTGTGCCTCACCACCGGAAAGGGTTTTAGCGCTTCTATTCAAGCTGAGATATTCCAACCCAACATCCAATAAAAATCCTAATCGCCCTTTAATTTCTTTCAAAATTTCAGTGGCAATTCTCAGTTGCTTAGCCGATAATTTCTTTTCAATTCCATCGAACCAGGCATGTAATTTCTTAATATCCATGCTGGCCAATTCCGAAATGTTTTTCTCGGCCATACGGAAAAACAAACTTTCTTTTCTCAAACGGCTGCCATTGCAAGTAGGGCAGGAAACTTTATTCATAAAACTCTCAGCCCAGATTCTAACAGCAGGTGAAGGATTTTCCTGTGAATGACGTTCAATAAAAGTCATTACACCTTCAAACTTGAATGTGCTTGATGAGACTCCTGCAGTGCCTGATGTTTGTAAAATTTCATCAGAACCATAAAGTATTTCGCTAATCACTTGTTCCTCCATTTCAATAATAGGAGTCTTCAGATCATGGCCATGTTTCTGGAGCAATTTTTCAATTTGAGGTAAAAACCAATTGGCTTTTAAATCGCCTAAAGGAGCAATTGCACCTTTGGATATGCTTTTCGACTTATCAGGAATCACTTTGTTCATGTCCATTTCGGCAACCTCTCCAAGTCCGTTGCAATGCGCACAAGCGCCATATGGCGAATTGAAGGAGAATAAATTGGGTTCAGCTTCTGGATATGATATTCCGGTACTCGAGCACATGAGATGTCTGCTGAAATGACGAACTTTTTCGGAGTCGAAATCCATGGCTATCAAGCTGCCTTTTCCTTGCTTTAGTGAGGTTTTAACCGATTCAAGAATTCGTTTGGCACTGTCTGTCCCAACGGCAAGTCGATCTATAACAACTTCAATATCATGTACTTTATAACGGTCAACTTTATAGCCCGGCTTTAGCTCAACCACTGTTCCATCCACTCTCGCTCTGAGATAACCTTGCTTTAAAATCTGCTCAAATAATTCGCGATAGTGGCCCTTTCTGCCCCTCACCAAAGGAGCTAAAAGTAGGACCTTCTTGCCTTTGTAATCTTTTTGAATTAGTTCAGTGATCTGTTCATCAGTGTATCTTACCATTTCTTCACCCGTG
>JBDNHP010000197.1:0-3469 GCA_041688765.1 Flavobacteriales bacterium | reverse complement strand
TGTCCCATTCTGGCCGTAACGTTCCAGTCAATTGTACGAATGTCGTCGCCGTGAGCATACTCACGGTTTTCCCGAAATGCCATTCCACGACCTTTAAAAGCGGAATGATATTCACCAGAGAAAATCTGGTTCGATAGGCCCCGGGTTCTGATCTCGATCGTTCTGACTCTTTTCAGCAACTCAGAGGTTTCCACAGCTAAGATTTAAATGAATCAGGGTACTTCTACTTTGTTCAGGATCTCAGTGATGATCTGTTCCTGATTGATGTTTTCGGCTTCTGCCTCGTAAGTTAATCCGATGCGATGACGCAATACATCATAACATATTGCTCGCACATCTTCCGGAATAACGTATCCTCTGCGATGTAAGAAAGCATAAGCTTTTGCTGCCAAGGCCATACTAATGCTGGCGCGTGGCGATCCACCAAAGCTTATTAATTGTTTAAGATGCCCCAAGCCAAAGTCTTCCGGGTTACGGGTAGCAAATACAATGTCAACAATGTATTGCTCAATTTTCTCATCCATGTAAACCTCGCGAACCAGTTGTCTGGCGCGAACAATATCTTCAGGTTTGAGAATTCTTGCAGGCTCAGGTAAATTAATAGGACTAATATTCTGACGAATGATCTTTTTCTCTTCTTCTTTGGAAGGATAACCGATCACTATTTTCAGCATAAATCGGTCAATCTGAGCTTCAGGTAAGGGGTATGTTCCTTCTTGCTCCACTGGATTCTGGGTGGCCAAAACCAAAAATGGTTCAGGCAATTTGTAAGTCTCGGTGCCAATTGTAACCTGTCTTTCCTGCATAGATTCGAGCAAAGCGCTCTGAACCTTTGCCGGGGCACGGTTAATCTCATCCGCAAGAATAAAATTCGCGAAAATCGGACCTCTTTTTACGGTAAATTCTTCGTTCTTCTGATTGTAAATCATAGTGCCGATGAGATCCGCGGGTAAAAGATCCGGTGTAAATTGTATTCTGCTGAAAGCGGCGTGAATTGTTTGTGCTAAACTTTTGATTGCCAATGTTTTGGCCAGTCCTGGAACTCCTTCAAGTAAAACATGACCATTGGACAAAAGACCGATCATGAGTTTTTCAACCATGTCTTTCTGACCTATAATGGTTTTTTCCATCTCGATCATCACCAGATCAACAAATGCGCTTTCGCGTTCAATCCGCTCATTCAGCGCTCTGATATCCCCTGCTTGCGTAGGGGGCGTCGTGCCGATCGCTGCGTTTTCCATTTCCAATTGAAACAAGATTTTAGTTAAACTTTCTATACCAATGCAAAGAAAGAGAGTTAGCTGATGCAAAGTTCAGCAGCACTGTCTTTGTACCAAAGGCCGTGAAGTTAATAATTGTTAAGTTATGGCGGTCATTTGGCTCTAATTAATGATAAAAATCGTTGTAGCTCTGATCTACTACGTAACAAATATCACATATCTAATTATTGCTTCTAGTTCTTCCTGAAAGTATCACAACTATCGCTTGCTAATCTTATTGCCGCTAATTTGTCGCTGTCTGCTGCACCTGAAACGAGATATCTCCTCCCTTCGTTTTTTTAAATGCTTGCTGCTCACTTTGCTGTTTACACGTTTTCTCCAGAGGTTAAAACTACTGCGTTTCAGATTGCTACGCATGATGCCAATTACCATTGCCTCTGTTGTGCCAAATTGCAACATAATAGCTTCAAATGGGGTACGATCTTCCCAAGCCATTTCAATTATTCGATCTATTTCTGCTTCGGCCAGTTCCATCTGATTCTTGAATTGCATCTTTTTAATGACAGTTAGAATTCAAAGAAGTTCACAAAATCGGATAATGTTCTAGTCGAAATTGAAGCTGCTGATTGGATGTTTCTATGGGATTGTGGAACTACAAAATAGGTTCAAATTTGGCAGTGAAATGTCGCAGGAATTTTGGCTCTTCAATAATCATACAGCCTTTCACTTTTTCTCTTGATTTCATCAATTCTTCAAATGTTTCGATCACATACTCAATATGGCTCTGGGTGTAAACACGCCTTGGGATTGCCAATCGCACCAAATC
This sequence comes from Flavobacteriales bacterium, assembly GCA_041688765.1. Taxonomy (GTDB): domain Bacteria; phylum Bacteroidota; class Bacteroidia; order Flavobacteriales_D; family Sanyastnellaceae; genus JBDNHP01. The sequence continues at coordinate 1,423 of JBDNHP010000197.1, read as the reverse complement.
CATTGGAGCAGTAATCAGTTTTCCTGTTTCATCATATTTCCCAAACATCACAGAACCGATCTCAACAGAACGAATTCCACCTTTGACGTATAATTCACAAACCAATGCCTGACCGGGATATTGCTCCAATGGAATATGAGCATAAAATTTTCTAGCATCTATATATACAGCATGCCCGCCAATGGGAAGCATTAGGGGAACTCCAAGTTCATGTAATTTATTACCCAAATAGGCTGTGCTGCGAATACGATACTCCAAATAACTAGGATCAAAAACTTCCTGAAGGCCTATTGCCATTGCTTCCATATCTCGACCCGAAAGTCCGCCATAAGTGGCAAATCCTTCTGTTATGATGAGTAAATTGCTGCATTCATCAGCTAGTTTTTTGTCTTTTAGCGACAAAAATCCGCCCATATTGACCAATCCATCTTTTTTGGCGCTCATCACTGCGATATCACATAATGAGAACATCTCCTGTGCAATTTGTCGATAGGTGTAATTTTCAAATCCCTTTTCCCGGTGTTTAATGAAATAGGAATTTTCAGCAATTCTGCAGCAATCGAGCACAAAGAGGATGGCATTTATATTGCAAATTCTTTGAACCTCACGTGCATTTGCCATGCTCACAGGTTGCCCACCACCGCTATTATTAGTGACAGTTAGTATAACCGCAGCTATGTTATGCGCTCCTTTTTCAGTAATAATTTGTTCTAGCTTTTGAGTATCAAGATTGCCTTTGAAAGGGTGAAGTATTTCAGGGTTTTTACCTTCTTCAATAGGAATGTCAATGGCTTCAGCGCCAGAATATTCGATGTTAGCCCGAGTAGTGTCAAAGTGGGTATTACTGATGAAAAACCTATTTTTTCCTCCGATTAAACTGTAAATAATTCGTTCTGCTGCGCGGCCTTGATGAGTTGGTAATATAAACTGCATCCCAGTGAGATCCTGGATTTCCTTTTGCATTCTGAGCCAGGATTTTGAACCTGCATAAGCTTCATCTCCATTCATAATTCCGGCCCATTGATTAGCACTCATAGCAGAGGTGCCGCTATCTGTGAGCAAATCAATAATTACCTGATCAGATTTCAGTAAGAAGGGATTGTAATGTGCTTCCTTCATGAACGTTATTCGCTCAGCTTCTGTGCTAAGTTTTATAGGCTCTACTGACTTTATTTTAAAAGGTTCGATAATGGTTTTATGCTGCACGGCTTTTAATTTGGTGCTGCATAATTAAAGTAAGAAGATCAATTAAAACATGATCAGAGTCATAGGCAATTTGAGATTGCATTTTTTGACATCTCAGAAGAATAAAGAATGAGCTTAGTGTCCTTTTGAGGGCACTGATTATCAATCCTTTTTTAAAAATGAGCTGAATAATTTTAATTTATTCCAATCGTAGGTTTTATTTATTTCAGCTCCCATC
>JBDNHP010000196.1:0-2332 GCA_041688765.1 Flavobacteriales bacterium | reverse complement strand
GTTTGTTTCTCAATAATATCTTTCATGAAATAATAGCCAAGATCGCTGTATTTGTATTCTTTCTCATGGCGCAAACCCTCAACCAAAATACGATCTTGAAGTCCCAACGAATAACTGTCAGAAATATACATGCCCTCAGCAACCTGAATGCTGTATCCTTCTTTTTGAGTTTCACTGTAAACCCCTTCTTTCCATGATCCTTTATCTAAGGATTCATGATAAAATGGAATCCAAGATTGTAATCGAGCATAGTGACTAAGAATATCGCGGATGTTTAGTGAATGATAGGCCGAAGTATCACAAATCCCTAAATAATCGCAGAGTCTATTATCTACATCAATTTTGCCTTCGTCTTGCAATCTCATCAATGCCGCTGTGGATGCTGCAATCTTTGTGATGGAAGCTAAATCATAAATGGTATTGAGATCAACGGCTTGTTTTTCCTCGTAAGTAAGATGACCAAAACTCTTGTGATAAACGAGTTCCCAATCTTTCAAAACCAATATTTCACAACCGGGATAAGCTTGTTTTGCGATTCCTTCAAGTGCAATATGATCAATCCCGTCAAAAGCAGACGGTTCTATCCCGGTTCTGTATGCAGAGCTATATCGAATTCTACTTTGTTTCGTGATGGGAAGACCCGAACCAATGCTAAATTCAGGAGTAGCACTAACACTGAGTTTGCCGGTGGCAGTGCAAGCGCCCACCATCATTTCAGCCATCACCTTTTGAGTCACATTGTCATCCTGATAAGCAATTACAAGTCCACTAACAGAACTGGTAGAACGCATTTTTAAAAGTACATAAGGACTAGCATAAACATTCAATAATACACGCGTTTTTTTGCCCAATTCCTTTACAAATCGATCAGATTCTTCCGTTATGCCATAATTTTTGGATGGCTTGTTACTCGTGCCAAGTATATTAACTATCACATTGCTATATCCTGAAAGCGAATCTAGTAAAGTCAAATAGAATTCATCTTTTTCTTTCGTATTAATGCTAAATGTATCAAATTGCAAATAGGATGCAAGAGTAGAGTTAAAAGCAATTCCAGGATTACCAATGTTTACAACCGCAATTTCATGCGCGTCTTGATAGACAATCGGAATCATATTGTCATTCTTCAGAACGGTAAGAGAAGCTTCGATAAGATCTTCCTGAAGTAGTATCGCCGACTCACTATTAAGATCAGCGTAAATATTATTTATATCAATCTTTTTCTTGTTATGTACATTCAGCCATTCTTTTGCCCTAAGTATTTTTAAGCAATGGCGATCAATTTCTTCCTGAGAAATAGTACCGTTCAAAAGCGCATTCTCAATAGCCGAAATTGCCGCAGGAACATCTTCAGGGAAAAGCAATACATCATTCCCCGCTTGAAGCGCCATAAGATCAACTTCACCTGGCTTGTAATACGATGCAACGCCCTTCATATTAAGTGCATCGGTAAAAATAAGACCGCGAAATCCCAAACTATCTCTTAAAAGCCCTGTAACGATATTAGGGCTCAAAGTGCTTGCTCTGTTTTTAGTACTGTCGAGACTTGGAATTTCTAGATGCGCAACCATAATGCTACCAACACCCGCCTGAATAAGTTTGCGAAAAGGAGCAAGTTCTAAACTGTCAATGCGATTGTAGTCATGATTGATCATTGGTAGTGCATGATGACTATCAGTATCTGTATCACCATGACCCGGAAAGTGCTTGGCATTGGCAAGTACTCCGTTATCTTGCAATCCTTGCATATAGGCAACACCAAGCTCAGATACCCTTTTGCGTTCTTCTCCAAATGAACGATTACCAATCACAGGATTCGCAGGGTTAGAATTGATATCTACAACTGGAGAAAAGCTTACATCAACGTTCATACGTTTTAGTTGCGCCGCCATTTCTACGCCAAATCGGTAAATTAGTTTAGGGTCCTGAATCGCTCCTAGGGTCATTTGACGTGGAAAACTAATGGTGCTATCCAATCGCATGCCCAGGCCCCACTCTGCGTCCATTCCAATCCACAAAGGCACTTTCGTAGAATCCTGATACCTATTGCTCAGCTTAGCCTGACGCTTTGGTCCACCTTGAAAAAATATTAACCCTCCAATATAATGATCCTGAATGAGGTTCATGATTTCCTTTTCATGCGCCATATCCTTGTTAGAATAGGCTGCCACCATAAACAATTGTCCAATGCGTTCTCTGCTGCTCATGCCGGCCAGAACAGAATCTGCCCATGGACTTTCTTCCACTAAAAATGGAGGAGGACTGCTCATCAGAACCCCTGCATTGCGCATGTTACAATCGATGGAACCAAAAGCTGCAACAACCAAAAAGG
>JBDNHP010000195.1:0-2323 GCA_041688765.1 Flavobacteriales bacterium | reverse complement strand
TTGGCAAAATTCGTTTTCAGATCGGTTATCGTCTCTTCTAGCACCGATTTCAACTCCCGAAAAGAATCGCGGGTAATCTCAAATACATCTTGCTTCAGAACGCTCTTCTGTTTTACAATTTCCAGAATACGGTTGCGGTCGGCATTTATCTTTTCTTCTGTCATATCAATAAGCTCGTGCAAACAATACTCTGCGTGCCGATGGAGCGCCTGTTTTTACACATAATCCAGGTTCTGCGGGCAAATCAAAAGGAATGCATCGTATTGTCGACTTGGTTTCTTCTTTAATTAACTCCTCCGTTTCACCGGTACCATCCCAATGGGCATAAATAAATCCTGTCTTATTTTCAAGAACATCTACAAACTCATCCCATGAATTTACTTCTGTAATACGCTGATTTCTAAAAGCTAATGCCCGCTCAAAAAGGTTCTTTTGAATATCATCAAGCAAATTCACAACATGTTCACAAACGCTATCCACGGCGATCGTTTCCTTGGTTTTATTATCTCGCCTGGACACTTCAATGCTGCCCTGCTCCATATCGCGTTGACCAATGGCCAAACGCACTGGTACACCTTTGAGTTCATACTCTGCGAATTTCCAACCCGGTTGCTTGGTGTCATCCAAATCAACTTTCACCGTGAATCCTTTAGCGCGCAGATCAGAGGCTATTAGGTTAGCTTTTTGCGCAATCAATTCCAATTGTTCTTCACCCTTAAAAATAGGAACAATTACAACGTGAATTGGTGCAAGGGCTGGCGGTAAAACCAATCCTTCATCATCACTATGAGTCATGATTAAAGCACCCATCAATCGGGTAGAAACGCCCCAAGATGTGGCCCAAACATAATCAAGAACTCCTTCTTTACTGCTGAATTGAACATCAAACGCTTTGGCGAAATTTTGTCCTAAAAAGTGGGAAGTCCCTGCCTGCAATGCTTTTCCATCCTGCATCAAACCTTCAATACAAAGGGTATCAATAGCTCCGGCAAATCGTTCGTTGGCCGTTTTAGAACCTTTCATCACCGGCATAGCCATATAATTCTGGGCAAAATCGGCGTATACATCCAACATCCTTTGGGTTTCTTCAATGGCTTCCTGAGCAGTAGCATGTGCCGTGTGCCCTTCCTGCCAAAGAAATTCGGTTGTTCTCAAAAATAATCGGGTACGCATTTCCCATCTCACCACATTCGCCCATTGATTCACCAAAATAGGCAAATCGCGATAGCTTTGAATCCAGCCTTTATAGGTGTTCCAAATAATAGTTTCGGAAGTTGGACGAATAATCAACTCTTCTTCGAGCTTGGCATCCGGATCAACCATTATCCCACCATTTACCTCATCCGTTTTTAGTCTGTAATGAGTAACCACAGCGCATTCTTTCGCAAATCCATCCACATGACTAGCTTCCTTGCTGAAATACGATTTCGGGATTAACATCGGGAAATAGGCATTCTGATGACCGGTTTCCTTGAATTTTTTATCGAGGATTTCGCGCATCTTTTCCCAAATAGCGTAGCCATAAGGTTTGATCACCATACAACCTTTTACATCGGAATGCTGCGCTAGATCAGCTTTAACGACGAGTTCATTATACCATTTAGAATAATCTTCTTCTCTGGTTATCAATCCTTTGGCCATCTGTTCTATGGTATGATTATTGTTGCTTTTAAAGGGACAGCAAAAGTAAGAATTTATTACCTTTAGAGGAATTCTGACATTTGTCTCTCTTGTGTCAAACGGATAAAAGCATTGCCATGAAAAAATTACTCATCCTCCTCGCTCCTGTTTTGCTTCTGAGCTCTTGCACCATCAATTATTACACGGGCGCATCACCAGAAAGTGATGATGTATATTTCAATCCAAGCAGTAACCCTGATTATGTTGATGAGCCTGCTCCTTGGGTAGAAGAAATTCCGGCGCAAGATGATTATTATGATGAGAATGCAGCGGAAGATATCAATGCTCAAGGTGATGTTTACAACGACAATTACTACGACAACGGCGGGTATGTTTGGAATTATCCTCAAAGTCGTTTCGGTAATTATTATCCTTACTATTCCAATTTCAGTCTCTATTACAACAATTTCGGATTCTATTACAATCCCGGATTTGGCTGGACTGCCGGCTTAGGATGGGGTTATCAGCCAATGCGTCCTTGGGCTTGTATGCCATACGACCCTTGGTTTGGTTGGGGAGGCAATTCATGGTATTGCAACTCTTGGAATAATCCCTGGGGAAATAACTGGGGAAACAACTGGGGAAATAACTGGGGAAATAACTGGGGAAATAACTGGGGAAATAACTGGGGAAATAACTGGGG
>JBDNHP010000194.1:0-5083 GCA_041688765.1 Flavobacteriales bacterium | reverse complement strand
TTCACACTATTCTAAATACTCAGTACAGTATAAATCCGGATGGACTTTCTGGCAATGAAGATTGCGGACAGATGTCGGCTTGGTATGTTTTGAGTTCCATCGGAATGTATCCTGTTTGTCCCGGAAGCGGTGAGTATTTTTTGGTTAAAACAATATTTGATAATATACGCATTAAAATAGATAATGATAATATTTTAAACATCAAATCAAATGGCGATTTATCAGCGATTAAGTTATTGCAATTGAATGGAGAAAAAAGGTCATCAGTTATACTCCATTGGGATGAAATTAAGAAGAACAGCCTTCTAGAAATTAACAATGAAAAGGATAACAGCAATGAAATGAACTGGATCATTCCCGAAGTACAAACAACTGAATATAGCACTTCAGCATGTCCTGCAATTATTTCGAATACTCAGGTTTTTACTGATAGCTTGTTAATTGAATTAAAACATTGTAATGCTAAATATGAACTATTTTTCAGATCTCCCGGTGGAGAATGGGAAAAGTACAATTCGGCATTTTACATTTATAATGATGCCATTATAGAATCTTATGGTAAAGAATTAGACCGCACCGAAAGTCAAATTGTAAAAGCAGCGTTTTTCAAACTAGATCATCTATGGCAAGTTAGTGTCAGTGATCCTTTCGATCCGCAATACAATGCAGGTGGAATTCAAGGATTGGTAGACAGGCTGAAAGGTGGCACTGAGTTCCGCAATGGAATGTGGCAAGGGTATTACGGAAAAGATTTTGAGGCGGTAATAGATTTAGGAGCCATTCAAAATATAAACGAGATTTGTAGTGGCTTTTTGCAAGATATAAGACCCTGGATTTGGTTTCCTAAAAGAGTGATTTATGAATATTCTGTGGATGGCTCGAAATACAAAAAATGTGCAGAAGTTCTGAACACAGAAGCGATTAATGATTATACCGCGCTGCGGAAGGAGTTTAGTGCTACTTGCAATGTAAAAGCTCGCTATATTAAAATAAAAGCTGAAAACTTTGGACTGATTCCGGAATGGCATTTGGGCTCTGGCAATCCTTCTTGGATTTTTGTTGATGAAATCAGCATTAAATAACATGAAAGAAGATTTATTCATTAAACATTTGGCTCAAACGAGTCCATATCCCATTGGACTGGAAGTAGATCGAGCTGAAGGAATATACATTTATGACAAAAGTGGGAAAGCTTATATGGACATGGTTTCCGGCATAGGCGTGAGTAATATCGGTCATGGACTAAAGCAAGTAAAAGAGGCTTTGAAAAAACAGATCGACAAACATCTGCACGTGATGGTTTATGGAGAATTTAGACAGGAAGCCCAGGAGAAATTCGCTGCATTATTGAGCGAGGTGCTTCCTCCTGAGCTCGACACCTGTTATTTTGTGAATTCTGGAACGGAGGCAAACGAAGCTGCATTGAAACTTGCGAAACGCATAACAGGGAGATCCAGACTTTTGGCATTCATAGGAAGTTATCATGGGAGCACACATGGTTCTATGTCGGTTAGCGCCAATGAAAGCAAGAAATCTGCTTTCCGACCATTATTGCCGGATGTATATTTTATGAGACTCAATGTTTTTGAAGATCTTGATTTGATTACTAAAGATGTTGCGGCAGTTATACTCGAAACAGTACAAGGCGATGCTGGTGTGAGATCGGCCAGTGCTGATTTTATGAAAGCTTTGAGGCAAAGATGTGATGAAACAGGGGCATTACTTATATTGGATGAAATTCAATGCGGAATGGGGCGCACGGGGACTTTGTTTGCATTTGAGCAAGTTGGAATAGTACCTGATATATTGACTTTGGGTAAAGCATTAGGCGGTGGCTTACCTATTGGTGCTTTTATTTCATCAAGAAATAATATGGAAATGCTCACTCAAAATCCGGTATTGGGGCATATTACCACTTTCGGTGGACATCCACTGCCCTGCGCATCCGGCCATGCAGCTTTAAAATATATGCTACATCAAAATTTGATGGCAGAGGTGGAAAGCAAAGGAAAGTTGATAGAAGAATTGCTGTCTTCTCATCCCAAAGTGAAAGAGATAAGACGAAGGGGATTGATGTTTGCCATTGATTTAGAAAACGCAGATGTAGTTCAAAAAGTGGTGTACAATTGTTTAGAAAATGGCTTAATTACTTTCTGGTTTTTAAGTTGTCCGCATAGCTTTAGATTGGCTCCACCATTGACAATAAGTGTGGAGGAAATTAATAAGGCTTGCATGATTATATTGAAAGAATTTGATTTACTTTAATTTTATTTAGACCAATTCAGATCTTTCCAAACCTTCCAAAAATACGATTAAAGCCAAAAAAAAGTCACTCCCTCTCGAGAGCAACTCTTTTTTAATAAGATCAGCCAAAGTTGGCTTTGGTTAAGGCTTGTTTAGAAGCATGAATTTAGCATAAAATTTGACACCTAGATATTTTTAAAAAGATTTTTTTTCTTGTTTATCGATGAAATCAAAAGTTTAAACAAGAAATATTGTCCCAACATTGAAGAAAAGGGATGTGCAACATAATCTTAAATGATCATTAGATTGCTGATAATCTTAGGATTAGACTTAGAATGGCCTACACAAAAAATTCTGATTTTAATATCTATAACTGAACAGATTCAATAAGCCTTTCATTTCTTATTCCTTAAAAAGAGTGCCCAATTTTGCTTTGAGAATGATTAATTTGTTCTCCATGAATCAGTACTTTTGAAATCAATTGCTGTCCCCCTTAAATCTTTCGACTCAAATGAAAAATATTGCCTATTCAAGCGGAATTCTAGCTGCATTAGTTCTATTGCTTTATTGCACTATGAAAGCGTCAGGCCAAGAGCAAACAATAATTTTTATTAAAGATTATTCGTCTGATAAAGAGATAAGTCAAAATAAGGCGAAGTACTCCAAAACTACAGTCATCCAAGCGGATATAACAACAGTAGAGGTTCATGAATTGTCATCAGGGAAATTGATTTCCCGCATTTCGAACCGTGAAAATGAGCCTGTTGGTATATGGCTTTTATACAATGGAGAAAGTACTAAAGAATTGGACTACGATTTTGAAGTAGAATACTCTAATATTTCCGAAATCAATGATGAATCCCTCAAACACATTCCGGATCTCAGCATAAATTGCGATAGTCTGAATTATCTTGCTCCGATTTTTGGTATTGGTGATTTTGCCACCAATATTCTAAGTCACTTGCAAAAACATATACTCTATCCAGATTTTGCCAAAGACATGGGAATACAAGGAACTGTTTATGCCTATTTCGAAATCTCAGAAGACGGTTTAGTGGAGAATGTTAAAATTCGAAGAGGCGTGCACATTGCCTTAGATAAAGAAAGCTGCAGGGTGATTAAATCTTTAAAATTCGATGCTCCTGCCAAACTTAATGGTGTATCAATTAGGTTGAAGCATACGTTTCCGGTCAAATTTTCATTGAGATGATTGATAGTTAGAGCAAGAAGCAAAAATCCATTTGCATAACAGTTTGAAACAAAAAAGTCTGCACGTTTGCAGACTTTTCATTGCCTTGGAAAAAACAGCCCTGTGGGCTCACCGAATCGACTCGCCTAAGAATGTCATCGGCGATTCAAAGTTGTAAAAACATTTCTTCGCCTTGGTTAAGGTCATATTATCAAAGCGTGAAGAAATAAGGATATGATTGATATTGATGATCTGCCATTCAACCGAAACTTGAATGACGAGCGTCCATGAACTAGAATAAAACTCGGACATCTTAAAACAAAAAACCGGAATAGCTAAATGTAGCATTCCGGTTTCAAAACGTTCTTCTAGTGCAATTAATGTATCACATTAATCTGTGTTTGAGCAATCTGAATTCCATCCAATGTTCTTAATCTCAAAATATAGTTACCGGATTCTAGTTCAGAAGTATTTAAACTTTTAGTATAAACCTTCTCAAGCATAGCACTGCTGCGCATTACCAAATGTCCTTGAATATCAAAAATATCGATAAAAACTTGTGTCGCTTCCTCGAGTTTACCACTCAAATTGATCACATCAATGGCAGGAATAGGATAAACGATGAGCGAATTTGAGAATGTGGATTCGGACTCTGCCAATCCAACACTTGCATCGCCATTTGCAAATGCATATTGTCCTTTTCGCAAAACATCCATTTTTATATTTCCGGCACCATTGAAAAGATTTCCTGCTGTAATAGTGAAATCAGGATAGACTTTCCAAGGCTCAGAATTATTTGGACGATAAACCAAAACGGCATCTGCTTCAGTATTTTCGAAGAGATCAATATCAATATCAAATTCATCAACTGCGCGATAATTTACTCTTCCACTTAACTGAGAACTCTCTGGCCAAATGCCATCTACAGACCAATAGTGCGATCCGGAAAGTTCAAATATCCCGGGACCTAAATCTTCAGCATCGGGAGCGCTCCAAATATGTTCAACTCTAATAAATGTGCTGTCTGTAATTACATCGTCATATAGTCTGAAATCCACAAATGGCAAATTCGAATTAAATCCCTCCTCCGGAACTATCCATTGCTCATGGTCCATTCTATTCTGATTCAATCGATTATGACCATTCAATACAATCATATAAGGTTCAATTCCTGATTGAATTTCAAGGGTACTAAACTCAGTTCCCACTATTATTTGAAATTCCTCACGTACACCATTTACATCGACTATAGTCAGATCTAATGGCACTTCTTCGTGGAAGTATGGGCATTCTCTTAACTTTTGCTGAATGTAAACTTGAGTGTTCCAATCGTTTCCAGCCGATTCAAACGCGAATGAATCTACTACGAAAGTGGCAAATCCGGGCAAGTAAATCTGATAGTCAAAATAGGGATCGAGATCATAATTGGTTGCCTCTTCCAGCGCCGATTTTAATTGATCAGGACTGAGATCCTGATAAGCGTAATTGGCCTGAACATAGCTCATTCCTGTTCTGAACAATTCATCGCCCAAATACCCTCTCAAATTATGAATGATGGAAGCACCTTTGTAATAAGTATGCCTACCATAAATTTGTTCATCAGGCATTGGCGACAATGGATAAAATCCTTCATCATCAACATGAGCATTC
>JBDNHP010000014.1:0-1010 GCA_041688765.1 Flavobacteriales bacterium | reverse complement strand
GGGGGCGGAGGTGGAACTTGGTCCGGGTACCACGCAACTGACTGGGGAACTGGCGGCGGTGGCGGCGGCTCTTATAATTCTGGAACAAATCCAATTAATAGTGGAGGCGTACATAGCGGAAACGGATATGCTCTTTTCTCTTATGGATTAGCCCCCGATTGTGTTGAAGGCTGTATAGATCCACTTGCTTGTAATTATGATCCTGAAGCTCAACTTGACGGAGAAAATTGCACCTATCCCGATGGATGTAATGATCCAACTGCATGTAACTTCGACCCTGGAGCAACATGCGATGATGGCACATGCGTTTTTCCGGGTTGTGATGATCAGGCAGCATGTAACTACGATCCGGGCGCAGGTTGCGGAGATGGCTCTTGCGCATATCTAATAGATTGCGCCGGAATTTGTGGCGGTCCAAATATTGTAGATGCATGTGGCAATTGCTACGACCCAAACAATGCCGCTCAAGAAACTTTAACATTTAACTATTCTGGTTCTATTCAACAATGGATTGTGCCTGATGGATTAAATGAAATAAATGTAGAATTATACGGAGCACAGGGCGGTGCTTCAAACTCTTGTGATTTCCAAGTGCCAAGTCCGGAAGCAGATGGTGGATTAGGTGGGTTCGCAGGCGGAACCCTAAATGTAAGTCCTGGACAAACTTTATATATTTATGTTGGCGGACAAGGCGGCATAGGATTAGATGGACCACCGGAAGCAGGATTCAATGGCGGCGGGAATGGCGGATACTGGGGCGCTGGTGGAGGTGGTGCTTCTGACATACGCACTGTTTCTGGAGATTTCGGAAGCCGACTTATCGTAGCCGCGGGTGGTGGTGGTGGAAATACCGGTTGTCCAAATCATGGCCATGGTGGTGATGGTGGTGGGCTAAATGGCGATCTCGGATTGGCGTTCACAGGCTATACACCGGCAGGTGGAGCATCTCAAAATGCAGGTGGAACTCCTGGAGATAACGGTGCTTTTGGATCGTTTGGCTTAGGTGGAAG
>JBDNHP010000193.1:0-14428 GCA_041688765.1 Flavobacteriales bacterium | reverse complement strand
ATCCTTGGTTTCCAGAATGTAATGGGTAGTAAGGTAATTTTCCGGCAGATCAGCGTATTTACCATTTGGATCAAAGACCGTAAAAGCTAATTCCGATCCGGGTTTAAAAATGGTCAATGTTCCGGCCACATAGTCCACTTGATCTGCTACTCCCCGCCACACGACACTATTTCCGACAAGCCAATCTGAAATTACATTGCAACCAAACATATATTGAGCTGTTTTTTCCGGATCGATAAGAGCATGCCAAACTTCCGTCGGACTTGCATTTATCTTGATAGCATTTCGATAGTAGAGTTCGCTACTCATCATTAAATGATTAATTATTGCGAGTCTTTTTGGACTCTTAATTTCTTACCTCTTCCACCTTGCGAATCATGGGAGCAGCATTTTTGATGGCTTCTTCCACTCCGGCGCGCATGGTCATAGCACTCATATTGCAGTTGACACAAGCCCCATGCAATTGTACTCTAGCCGTAAAATCTTCGGTAATTTCAACCAGAGATATATCACCACCATCAACAACGAGATAAGGTCTTAATTCTTCAAGTGAGGCAAGAACCCTAGTTTCAATTTCTTCTCTGGACATAATTTTAAGCATCTATTGCGATAACCCGACCTTGCAGAGGATTCTGGGGGCGGTTTTCGATACTGTGCACAAATTTATCAATTATTTCGGCAAAGGCTAAAGATGATGGAGTTCCTTCTTGCAAAACTGCCGGACGCCCCGCATCCCCCGATTCACGGATGCTTTGAATGATGGGCAACTGTCCGAGCAGCGGAATATTCATCTGTTCAGCCAATTTTACTGCCCCATCTTTACCAAAAAGATAGTATTTATTTTGGGGTAATTCTTCTGGACTAAACCAAGACATATTTTCTATGATCCCTAGAACAGGAACATTTACCGTAGGCAACTGGAACATGGCGATTCCTTTACGGGCATCAGCTAATGCCACCTCCTGAGGTGTGCTCACAATAATTGCGCCTGTAAGCGGAATGCTTCCAACTAGACTGAGGTGAATATCTCCGGTGCCTGGCGGTAAATCGACGATCATATAGTCCAAATTTCCCCACCATGCATCATTGAAAAGCTGTCCCAAGGCTTTTGAGGCCATTGGTCCCCGCCACACAACGGCCTGATTTCCATCTGTAAAGAATCCGATTGACAATACTTTTACACCGTGACTTTCCAGTGGTTTTATGTAGTCTTTTCCGTCTTGTTCAATGGTGGTAGGCTTGTCATGAACTAAATCAAACATAGTAGGAGCGGAGGGACCATAAATATCAGCATCTACCAAACCAACCTTGTATCCTCGCTTTGCCAATCCCGCGGCTAGATTCACAGCGATAGTGCTTTTTCCGACCCCACCCTTTCCGGAAGCAACCGCAACAATGTTTTTAACTCCAGGTAAAACACGTCGGGTTTCAATTGTTTGTTCTTCGGCTTTAATCGGAACTACCTCAACTTTCACTTTCCATTCTTCGCCAAGCACTCGATGTACTGCAAATTCACAAGCTTCTTCCATCCGCTTTCTCCCGTGCATTGCAGGATTACTCACTTTTACCCGAAAACTGATGATATGGTTTTGAATTTCAATATTGTCAACTAATCCAAGTTCTATTATGCCTTTTTTGAGTGTGGGTTCTATCACATTACTCAAAGCACTTATAACGGCTTCTTTCGAAATACTCATGGTACAAAAATAACAAGGCTTGAGGGCTCTTGTTGCAAATTAGTGAATATTAATCGGCACTAAGTTCAATAGCCGGATTCCAGAACAGTTTGTCAAATTCAACAACTTGGTCATTTTTCACTTCAATTCCTTCTGCTTCCAGTAATTCTTGCATTCGTTCAGGAATCCCAAAATGGGCTTTGCCGCTGAGCATTCCATTGCGATTTACCACTCGTTGCGCAGGAACCGCCGGTATTTGACTGTGTGATGCATTCATTGCCCAGCCCACCATTCTGGCTGATTTTGCCGATCCCAAGAAAGCAGCGATAGCACCATAACTGCATACTCGACCAGAAGGAATAAGTCGAACTACTTCATAAACATCTTGGAAGAAATCCTTTTGTATGGGACTTTCTTTTATTTTCTTCAGATTTGCCAACGTATGTATTTGATTTTGAGTCCTTCTTTAAGCCATCGTTGCTCATAAAAAGTGCGAATACCCAATACTTGCTGCCATTCTTCATCAAGGGATTTGAAGAACTCACCATAAATATCATCGCTGTGCACAAGCACTTTACATTTGGATTCCGGTAGGGTTTCCATAGTCCAGTCGTACAAAAGCGTACTGTCGGTTTTGAGATGAACTAATGCTCCAGGGGGCATGAATTGTCGATAGCGATCAATGAATAAAGAGCTACTGAGTCGGCGTTGGCCTTTTTCATTGCCGATATGTGGATCAGAAAAAGTGAGCCAGATTTGATCTGCTTCAGTTTCGGCAAAAAACCGAGTAATGAAATCGATTCTACTTCGAAGAAAAGCAACGTTATGTAAGCCTTCTTCAACGGCTGTTTTGGCACCTCTCCAAATTCGGGCACCCTTAATATCCACTCCAATAAAATTGCGATCAGGGTACATTCTGGCCAGTCCGATTGTGTACTCCCCTTTACCACAACCCAGTTCCAGAGTGATAGGATTATCATTACCGAAATGCTCTTTCCATTTGCCGCGCATCGGATGCGGGTCATGCAGAATAGTGATAGCTTCGGGTTGAAATATATTTGGAAAGCCGAGGTTTTCTTGAAACCGGCGTAGCTTATCTTTTCCCATTTTTTTAAAGTTTCTGATTGATCAATCTTCCGCTATGAATCAATTGATGCAAAAGTGGATGGCATCGGGCTTGATCCATCATTTGCAAATGACCGGGATGATGACAATCGCTACCAATCAGACTTACAAGATTTTGCTCGATTAAATATTCGGCAACTCTTTTTACTTCGGGCGAGTAGATTCCGCTGAGCGAATTGATGTTCAGTTGCAGCAGTACTTCCCTATCATGCAGATCGTGAAATTGGCGAAGATCCCGATGCCAGAATACGTATCGTTCAGGATGAGCGAGAATAGGTTTCTTACCCATCATTTGCAACTCGAAAAACACTTCTTTGAGCATAGGCGGAGCAGCCATAAATCCCATTTCCACCAGTAAATACTTCTCCGAGATATAGAGCAATTCCTTGCGCTTCAAGAGGTCCATAAAACCATCGTCTATATAGTATTCAGCCGAGGCATCTATCTCTATGTTTAGTCCTTCTTCTGCAATCGCCTTTTTTACCTTTTCTAATCCACTTAGAATGATTTCAGGTGTATTCCTGTAATGATCACTCATAATATGCGGAGTAGTAATAATTTTGCGATAGCCTCTATTTGAAAATCCACGAATTAGTTCCAAACTGATATCCATATTTGGAGCTCCGTCATCGATGCCCGGAATAAGGTGGGAATGCATATCTACCCCCACTAAAGCCATATCAACAGGGGGTAAATCTTTTTTTCCGAATAATTTTTGAAGGAGATTCACGGGTGCAAAGATAGGGAAATGTGAAGTTCTGATAGCCCTATTGTCTTTCCAAATTGATGGATTCAACTTTGATCAATTCTATGGAAATAGAATTAAACTTTGTGATAATTCGTTTTGATGGAATTTCGCTGTTTGAATTGCAAATTATTAGATAAATAGACTAGGTGTTGAATTTAGGATTGTAAAATGACTTTATGCAAGCTTTCTCTTTGTGAAAGACATTTAACCTAGTAACAAAGATTCGATTTTATAAATTGAAAATGTGTCTGTTTTGATGAGTCGAAAAAAATAATTGTGAATAGGATATTTTTGAGTTTGTATATAACGTTCTTTATTATGCTACACAACCTTGTTCAGGTTGTGGAAGTTGCGTTATGTCCAGCGGACAATATTACCAGTATATTGATTTTTATTTCTATAATTATCGTTGAGTATTGGCCGTTGATATGAAGTTTTTCCGTATGATTTTTCTCCAGTAAAGTGGCAAAACTTCTCATGGTAATTTAGGTTGCTATATTCAGACCATTCTTTGAATGCTTCGTAGCAAAAAGGTTTTTCTGGATTCCTTGGGATAATAATTCCAGTCCGAATACAATAACCAGTAGAATTATCCTTGTTGATTATGCTTGATTTGTAATTTTTTGTTTTTAATGGCATTTCTTTCTGAGGCATCGCGACTTTTGGGGCCTTGAATTCTAATTCTTCCGGAAATTCAAGCAGATTTCTATTAGTTACCATTTTAGAAAGACCGAAATTTTCTAACATTTTTATGTTGTCTAACAGCACTTCGCTTCTTACATAATTCTTTCCCAGTAGAGCGCTTAGAAAACTCTTCTGGTGCGATGGACGTTTGATAAATACTGGAATACCTAGCTCTGTAATCTGAATGCAATAGTTCCACGCTTCATTATTTGTTGAGCTTTGTATTTTTGGCAATATTGAAGCTTCAGCGTAAACGCCGAACTCAATATTATTTTCGAATGAGTGATCATGAAGATTGATCGATGTTAAAACTCCGGCATTTTCATTGCCGTAGTACTTTCCATGTAGATTGGGAACGTAAATAATACTTATGTTTGGAAATTGGGTTAAAAATTCAAAGTCATCTTTGCTTAAACTCTTATTCAAGCGATCCTCATTTTTGCCAAATACAACTTTTATATGAAGACGCGGTTCTTTTTCATGTCTCAAAAGTAGGTCACGAAAATGTTTATCGAGTCTTATAAATGGGGATACCAGCATCAAAGTCGATTTAGCCTCCCAAATAATGCGGAAAATGGAATCATTTAATGCTGGACCTGTTAGAAATTTAGACATGGCAAATGCTTGATTAAAGTTATTTTGCCATTAGCAAGAAGAGTGCCAACATTATTTTCCCTATTTTAATTGTTGCCTAATATTATTTCTTCGCACCATTTTGAAGTTCGCGTCACAAAATGCCCGCGGAATAGATTCTTTTATCTGGAATTAAAATTGATATCTACTCCTCAGATTTAATAATACTTCTTAAACCACGCCCCAATCATTGCCTTCACATCTTCTCCATGTAACTTTTGACTCCTATAACTGATCAAGTCATCATGTTTCAGTTTCCCGATGATAATAGCGGCGTGGATGCCATAGAATGCTGAACATTCTTCCACTTTGGAGGAAGATATATGGCCTAAATGGGGTTAGAAGAAATTTAGTAGAATCTCATTTCAAAGCGACATAAAAAAAATCGATTTCCGCCCTGAAAATTCAATCCCAAAATAGATTCACTTCATTAAGCCACAATTACATATATTCCATGAGCTTAATATAACTGATTTTGAGCTATGCTTTTAATGAAATTAAATGCTCCCTATCTTCACCTCCCGCCGTAATAGCGCTCATAAAAGCCTTGGTACTCGCCGCTGCATACTTTCTCCACCCAGTCCTGATTGGCAAGGTACCAATCCACGGTTTTTTCTAATCCCTCATGGAAATGAACAGAGGGCTCCCAGCCAAGTTCTTCGCGGATATGGGCAGCATCAATGGCGTAACGCAAATCATGCCCGGCACGATCTTTTACATAGTTTATTAATGATGCACTACTTCCTATAGGTCGATTCAATTTGCGATCCATAATTTCACAAAGCAAGTGCACAAGTTCAATGTTTTTCCACTCGTTATTGCCCCCAATATTATAAGTTGACCCTATTTTACCCTGGTGAAAAATAAGGTCAATGGCTTCTGCGTGATCCCCCACCCAAAGCCAGTCTCGAACATTTTCTCCCTTGCCGTAAACTGGTAAAGGCTCTTCGCGAATGATGTTTCGGATCATCAGCGGAATCAACTTTTCAGGAAACTGCTTGGGGCCATAATTGTTAGAGCAATTACTGATTACAATTGGCAATCCATAAGTATGATACCATGCTCTTACAAAATGATCGGATGATGCTTTGGATGCGGAATAGGGAGAGCGAGGATCGTATGCAGTTTGTTCAGTAAAATGTCCTGTTTCCCCTAATGAGCCATAAACTTCATCGGTACTTATGTGGTAAAATAATTTACCTTCCAGCTCTTTCCATGCATTTTTTGCTGCATTCAAAAGGGTAACAGTGCCAATAATATTGGTCTGAATAAACTCCATGGGATTCTCAATA
Organism: Flavobacteriales bacterium; assembly: GCA_041688765.1. Classification (GTDB taxonomy): domain Bacteria; phylum Bacteroidota; class Bacteroidia; order Flavobacteriales_D; family Sanyastnellaceae; genus JBDNHP01. The sequence continues at coordinate 8,270 of JBDNHP010000193.1, read as the reverse complement.
GATCGATCTACATGAGATTCAGCAGCCAAATGAATTACTCCGTTAATATTGAATTTATTAAATATCTCTTCTACCAATTTAAAGTCGCGAATATCACCTTTAATGAAATGGTAGTTCTTCAAGGATGAAATATCAGTGAGATTGGCAAGATTGCCGGCATAACTGAGTAAATCGAGATTGACAAATGTGTAATCAGGATATTTGTTCAACATTTGATGCAGAACATGAGAACCTATAAACCCGGCTCCACCTGTAATTAATATGTTTCCCGATTTACGCAATATGTCAAATTATAAACTCCAGTAAACAAGGTCTTTAATCTGATTTCTATAAAGTCCTTTGATATCTACCAAAACCCCTTTTCCTCCTTTGAGTAAAGTCTTGAAATAAGCCTCATCAAAGGATTTGAACTCTTTGTGATTTACTGCCACAATTACAGCATCATAAGGACCTTCCGGTGATTTCTTGATATTTACACCATACTCTTCGTGCATTTCTTGAGGATCAGCATGTGGGTCAACAACATCTACATTCACCGAAAATGATTCAAGTTCACGAATCACATCTACAACCTTGGAATTGCGTATATCACTCACATTTTCTTTAAAAGTAGCACCAAGGATTAATACCTTACTTTCAAGAATATTGGCACCCTGTTCAATCATGCGTTTTACGGTTTGTTTACCTACGTAAAATCCCATGCTATCATTCACATATCTACCACTGTTAATTACTTTGGCGTGATAACCCAATTTCTTCGCTTTATATGTGAGATAGTAAGGGTCAACTCCAATGCAGTGACCGCCAACCAAACCCGGATAAAACGGAAGGAAATTCCATTTAGTGCGGGCGCATTCCAATACGTCAAAAGTATTGATTCCTATTCGATTTAGAATAATGGATAACTCATTGATAAGTGCAATATTCACGTCGCGCTGAGTGTTTTCAATCACCTTGGAAGCTTCTGCCACTTTGATAGATGCCGCCCTATGTACGCCTGCATCAACTACCAGTTCATACACTTTTGCAATTTCGTCAAGTGATTCGGCATCGCAACCTGAAACCGCTTTGGTAATGGTTCTGATCGTATGATCTTTATCACCGGGATTGATACGCTCAGGGGAATAGCCAAATTTAAAATCTTCTACCCCTTTTAATCCACTCAATCCTTCAAGTACTGGAACGCAATCATCTTCAGTACAACCTGGATATACGGTAGATTCATAAACAACATAATCTCCTTTTTTGATCACTTTCCCTACAGTTTCAGATGCCTTAAGCACCGGGCCGAGGTCGGGAAGATTACTTGAATTAATAGGAGTAGGAACTGCAATAACAAAGAATTTCACATCGCGCAAATCTTCTAAATCGGCTGTGAAATAGATGTCAGTTCCGTGGAATTTATCGGATTCTAATTCGTTGCTGGGATCTTTTCCTTGACGCATCAATTCGATACGTTTGCGGTTGATGTCAAATCCAACTACCTTGATTTTACGTGCAAATTCAAGGGCTATAGGCAGTCCAACATATCCCAGTCCGATAACTGCCAGTTTTTCCTGCTTGTTTATGAGGGCGTCGTAGATCTTCATGAATGTTCTTCGATCTTAATAACTTGATTATTCAATAATTGATATTTTTCAGCGCTTTCCGGACAAACTGCAATTCCTTCAGTGTTAAATTTGAGTCGGTGACCATAGGTACTCATCCATCCCATTTGTCGGGCCGGATTTCCTACCACAAGTGCAAAAGGTAATACAGTTTTAGTTACAACTGCACCGGCGCCAATAAAAGCATATTCACCAATATCATGTCCGCAAACGATTGTAGCATTTGCGCCAATACTTGCTCCTCTTCCAACGTGTGTTTTGGCGTATTGGTCTTTTCTAGAAACTGCACTTCTGGGATTTACCACATTAGTAAATACGCAAGAAGGCCCTAAGAAAACATCATCATCACAAATAACTCCAGTGTAAAGTGAAACATTGTTTTGCACTTTTACATTTTCACCCAAAATCACACCTGGAGAAATTACTACGTTCTGTCCTATATTGCAGTTTTCGCCAATTTTAGCATTTGGCATAATATGACTGAAATGCCATATTTTACTACCTTTTCCGATGCTACAACCTGCATCAACAACTGCTGTTTCGTGCACGAAATAATCCATCAGCCTTTGATGTATTGCTCGAAGTTTTTATGTTCTTTTTTGTACAACTCATCCGAAGGTAAATTGCGGAAATAGTCATACGTAATTTTCAAACCTTCTGCTCTTCCAACTTTAGGTTCCCATCCCAACCATTGCTGAGCCCGTGTAATATCAGGTTTGCGTTGTTTAGGATCATCGGCAGGTAATTCTTTGTGAATAATTTTCTGCTGAGTACCGGTGAGTTTTAATATTTCTTGGGCGAAATCGAGAATGGATATTTCATCTGGATTGCCAATGTTAACGGGTTCGTGATGATCAGAAAGTAGCAGACGATAAATACCTTCCACTAAATCATCAACATAACAGAATGAACGGGTTTGAGAGCCATCGCCAAAAACAGTAAGATCTTCTCCACGAAGCGCTTGACCGATAAATGCGGGCAATGCTCTACCATCATTCAGTCGCATTTTTGGACCATAAGTATTAAAAATGCGAACGATGCGGGTTTCTACACCGTGAAAAGTATGATACGCCATGGTAATAGCTTCCTGAAAACGCTTTGCTTCGTCATATACACCTCGAGGACCCACAGGATTCACATGTCCCCAATAATCTTCACTTTGAGGATGTACTTCAGGATCTCCGTACACTTCGGAGGTTGAAGCCACAATAATTCTAGCCTTTTTATCCTTCGCTAATCCCAATAAATTATGCGTTCCTAATGAACTAACCTTTAGTGTTTGAATGGGTATTTTCAAATAGTCAATAGGACTCGCTGGCGATGCAAAGTGCAAGATGTAATCCAGTTTTCCCGGCACATGCACAAATTTGGTTACATCGTGAAAATAGAATTCAAAATGTTCATTAGGAAAAAGATGTTCAATATTACGTAGATCACCGGTAATTAGGTTATCCATGCCAATCACATGGTAGCCTTCTTTAATAAAACGATCACACAGATGTGAGCCTAGAAATCCGGCTGCACCGGTAATGAGAACACGTTCCATAATCATACTTTGTTTCGAGCTGAGCTGCGGATATTGGCTGTTTCACGACCAATACTCTTGTAATAGAATCCGAGTTCCTGCATGCGATCAACGTCGTAAAGATTACGTCCGTCGAAGATGCATTTATTAATTAATAATTTAGAAATTCGGTCAAATTCCGGAGTTCTGAAAACAGCCCATTCAGTGCAAATCAATAATGCATCTGCATTTTCGATGGCTTTATAGGCATCTTCAAAATATTGTATAGAATTACCTAATACTTTCTCTACATTTTTCATTGCTTCAGGATCATGTGCTTTCACATTTCCACCCGCTTCAATAATTCTTTCGATCATGTACAATGCAGGAGCTTCCCTAATGTCATCGGTATCGGGTTTGAAGGCTAATCCCCAAATAGCAATAGTTTTCCCTTTCAAATCACCACCGAAATAATCCAGAAGTGGTTCAAAAAGAATTGTTTTCTGACGATCGTTCACGCGCAAAACAGAATCCAGAATTTCGAAATTATATCCTGCATCTGTTCCAGATCTTACGAGGGCTTGAACATCTTTAGGGAAACAACTTCCACCATAGCCAATTCCTGGAAACAAGAATCTTTTTCCAATTCGCTCATCTGTACCAATACCGATGCGAACCTTATCAACATCAGCACCAACCAATTCACAGAAATTCGCAATTTCATTCATGAATGTGATTTTAGTTGCGAGAAAAGCGTTGGCTGCATATTTGGTCAACTCAGCGCTTCTTTCATCCATAAAAAGAATAGGATCTCCCTGACGAGTGAAAGGTTTGTAGAGATCTTCCATCACCTTTTTAGCGCGGTCTGAACGGGTCCCTACTACTACTCGATCAGGTTTCATAAAATCATCAACAGCAAATCCTTCGCGAAGGAATTCCGGATTAGAAACCACATCAAAGGGAACAGTGCTATGTTGAAGAATGGTGTCGCGAACTAACTCGGCAGTGCCAACAGGAACAGTGCTTTTATCAACAATTACTTTGTAATCTTTGATCATTTGACCCAGCTGCGAGGCTACACCCAAAACATAACTTAAATCTGCTGATCCGTCTTCTCCTGGAGGAGTTGGAAGTGCCAGAAAAATAATCTGAACATCCCGTATTGCTTCTTCCAAATTGGTAGTAAAACTGAGGCGTCCTTGCTTGATATTTCTTTCAAATAATACATCAAGATGAGGCTCATAAATTGGAATTTCACCCTTTTTCATGCGCTCCACTTTGGCTGCATCTATATCAACACAAATCACGTGGTTGCCCGTTTCGGCAAAACAGGTACCGGTTACCAGACCTACATATCCGGTGCCGACTACTGCAATTTTCATGCTTTATAATTTTTTGAGAAGAAGTTTTTTACTTCTTCAATGATAAGATCTAATTGTTCAGAACTGAGTTCTGTATGCATTGGCAATGATATTACTCTTTCACAAAGATTCTCGGTAATCGGAAAATCACCTTCTTTATATTGTTCACTGCGATATGCCTTTTGTAAATGAACGGGCACAGGATAATACACCATTGAAGGTACATTTTTACTTGCCAAATATTCCTGCAAAGCAAAGCGATCTATACCCATACTTTTAAGCGTGTATTGGTGAAAAACGTGGGTGCTTTTTGGGTCGCGAACAGGAATTTCCAAGCCCGGAAAGTCCGAAAATGCTGCATCATAGGCCACTGCTACTTTTTGTCTTGCAGCGATATACGAATCGAGTTGGCGTAATTTTATTCTCAAAATCGCCGCTTGAATGCTGTCGAGTCTGGAATTCACACCAATTCTGTCGTGGTAATAGCGTTTGGTTTGACCGTGGTTAGCGATTTCTCTTGCTTTCTGCGCTAGATCATCAATATTGGTATAAAGTGCGCCGCCATCGCCATAGCATCCAAGGTTTTTGGAAGGGAAGAATGAGGTGCATCCAAAATGCCCAATAGTACCTGCTTTTGATTTAGTTCCATCATTAAAATGATAGTCAGCTCCTATAGCTTGAGCGGTGTCTTCAATTATGTAAACTCCATATTGACGGGAAATTTCCATGATCGCATCCATATCGGCACATTGTCCGAATAGATGCACGGGAACAATGGCTTTTGTTTTGGACGTAATGGCTTTGCGAACTGCTTCAGGATCGAGATTAAAAGTGTGAGGATTTACCTCTATCAAAACCGGCTTGAGTTGCAAAAGAGCAATCACTTCTGCAGTTGCAACGTAGGTGAAACTGGCCGTAATCACTTCATCTCCCGGCTGCAAGCCAAGAGCCATCATTGCAATTTGAAGCGCATCGGTTCCATTTGCACATGGAATCACATGCTTGGCCCCAAGATAAGCTTCTAGTTCGTCCTGAAAGCCTTTGACTTCAGGGCCGTTGATATAAGCCGAAGAGCGAATAACGCCAAGAACTGCTTCGTCAATTTCCTTTTGAACCTTCTCGTATTGTGCGAGTAGGTCAACCATTTGGATGCTTCTCATTTGCTGTTCAATAGGGTCTAAAATAGGGCGCGAATATACGGACTTTTTGGCTCGTGGAATGCTATCATTCTTACTAAAATGAGCGTGAAATAATTGCTAATGGCTATCTTCGCGCCATGAACATGCTGCTCAGAAAATCGATATTGCTATCTGTCTTGCCATTGTGCTTTTGTCTGATATTTCTGAATCCTCATGCTGTTAATGCCCAGCGAAATGTGCGAGACTCGATTGTTTTTAGTCCGGAACTCGTGTTTCAGGGAGCCTATCAACGACCCTCCTTCGATATGGAAGAGCGCTTTGGCGATAATGCCATGGTGGGGTTGGGTTTTTACATTAAAAACTACAAAAATCTGATGTACGGCATTGAGGGGAATTTTTTGTTCGGCGGAACGGTGAAAGAGCCCGGTATACTTAGCAATTTGCGAACGGAAGCTGGAGAAATTCTCGATAATGACGGACGTATTTCTACTGTTTTTATTCAAGAGCGTGGATATATCATAAATCTCTGTGTAGGCAAGCTTTTCAACTTCGCTGGACCCAATCCCAACAGTGGTTTGATGCTTAAGTTGGGGGCGGGATTTATGCAACATAAAATCAGGTACGAACATCAGGTAAATGAAATCAATCAATTGGAAGGAGATTACCTAAAAGGATATGATCGATTGTCTAATGGAGTGATGATCAGTCAGTTTGTGGGCTATCATTATATGAGTAACAGCCGATTGGCTAATTTCATGCTTGGATTTGAGTTTATAGAAGGATTCACGCAGGGTAGGAGGGATATTAATTTCGACACTAAAACAACGGATACTGAATCTCGTTTTGATATGTTATACGGTGTCCGTGTTGGCTGGATTGTACCTTTCTACAAGCGCAAGCCCGAACTATATTATACCCATTAATCATTGAAGTTCTTTTATCAAATCGGAATTAGAGCGTATGCCGCGGCAATTGCCTTTGCTGCGCCTTTTAACGCAAAAGCTTCTGAATGGATTCGTGGTCGGAGAAATTGGAGAGAAAACCTGAAGAAAAATCGCGAAACTGGGGCTCGATATATTTGGTTTCACTGCGCTTCTTTGGGCGAATTTGAGCAAGGAAGGCCCTTACTGGAGGCTATTCGCAAAGATTTCCCGCATTATCGGATTGCGCTTAGTTTTTTTTCTCCTTCAGGATACAGTATTCGGAAAAATTACGATCAAGCCGAATTGATCCATTATTTACCTTTAGATACGGCAGGCAACGCAAGAGATTACCTTGAAATTCTTCAACCTGAATTGGCGATTTTCGTGAAATATGAAGTCTGGCCGGAGTTCTTTTTGGAGATGAAAACCAGAACTATTCCATTGGTGATGCTTTCTGCCAGTTTCAGACCGGATCATCGCTATTTCAAGAAAAGTGCTTCGTGGTTGTTGGATTTACTGAAGATTCCCCAATTCATTTTTGTTCAGAATTCTAAATCATTGGATTTATTGAAATCCAATGGCATTCAAACAGCAATAATGAGCGGAGACACTCGATTTGACCGTGTTTTAGCATTGAAAGCAACAAAATCGGATTTGTCTGAATTACAGACTTTTGCTGCCGATCGTAAATTGATTGTTTTTGGAAGTTCCTGGGAAAAGGAGGAAGAATTGGCCGCTTTGCTTTTAGGAAAGATATCTCAAGACTGGGCATTGGTTATAGTTCCTCATGATATTTCTGTCGGTCGCATTGAGTCGTTGAACTCTCAATTTGCTGCTGATGCCCAAATGCTTTCTAAACTTTCAAATCAAACAAAATCCAAAGTTTTAATCGTTGACAGCATTGGTCTCTTGGGAAAGATTTATGGAATGGCTGAATTAGCAGTAGTTGGAGGAGGATTTAGAGGCGCATTGCACAATATATTAGAGCCAGCGGTGTATGGAATTCCGGTTTGTTTTGGCAATAATCACGATCGTTATCCTGAAGCTGCTGATATGCTTGAAGCGGGAGGGGCTATTGATGGACATGATCCTAGTTCTTTGTTCTTAGAGATTATGGGGCTGATTAATGATAAAGAAAGGCTAAAAATTTGTGGAATGAGGGCCTTGCAGTATATAGAAGCCAATACCGGGGCTACCGATCGGGTTTTGAAAGTGTTGAAATCCAACGAATTACTAAGAAATTGACATTTTGAGGTCGATTTTCTTGACAGAAGAGGAAATTTCTTTATTTTTGCCTCCCATTCGGAAACGACCGGATGCAATGAATATATGCGAGAGTAGCTCAGTTGGTAGAGCACGACCTTGCCAAGGTCGGGGTCGCGGGTTCGAGTCCCGTCTCTCGCTCCAAGTACTAAAGACGCGCATTCGAGCGCGTTTTTTGTTTGTGATAATTAACTGCTTTTTAGTAGTGAATTTGCCATGGTGGTGGAACTGGTAGACACGCAGGACTTAAAATCCTGTGGGCCGCAACGCCCGTGCGGGTTCGATTCCCGCCCGTGGTACAAAAACAGAAGGAGAAACAAAGCGTCAGCGAAGTTTCTCCTTCTGTTTTTACTTCATTCTCGTTCTCCCCTCTGTCCCATTTTCCTTTCTTTGCAGCATTTCTCATTTTAGCGGAGTTCCTTTTTTTTCTTCTCTTTCTCCTTCTCTTTCTCTTTTTCTCTTTCTCCTTCTCT
>JBDNHP010000192.1:0-5192 GCA_041688765.1 Flavobacteriales bacterium | reverse complement strand
CCAAAATTCAACTGCCTTTGATTCATTTGGAATCAGTTTGATAAATTGCTCGAATGTCATAATGCTAGTATTTTCAAGCAAAGTACAGTGGGCAGAACGTAACCTATTTACGCAGTGGCACAATTACGGACAAGCATTTTAAATAATTCATTTTTCTCATTTTTCTGCTTTTTGTTTAATGAATGCCAACGGCATGTATAAGCGTAGTGCGGGATTTCAGAGCACTCCCTTCCATTTTAACGCAAAAGGTCCTACTTGAAAGGTATTAATTTTTAAACGTAAAGCCCGCATTATCGCTTATACAATGTTGTAAGCTTGCCTTCTGTCTTCCGCTATTGTTAGTAGAGGTTTTTATTTTCTGACCAAATCCTTTTGTCTTTTTTGGATGTGACTTCTGATTTGACATATACTTACATATAAAAGCTATATTTTAATTGCATTTTTTCTTCAGGTTTGAGGTATTTCAGAATCTCTCCAACATTTCTGGCACACTCTATAGTTATTGGCATTTGTCTGTCAAACTGTGTATTGTTCCAATTCATTTTCGTTAAGGCTAAAATCTCATCACAGATAACATTTGGTGACTCATCATAAGTAGCTAATTTTACTTCAATAGCTCGGGGGATATATCTTCCCGGATATGTTTCGTAATACGGAACTGAACCTCGTGTATACAACAAATGGTGCTTATCAGTCATAGTCAGATGCGTGCCACGCATTGGAGGATAGTTTCCTTGTCTATATAATCTAAGGTCCGATGTCTGAATTGAAATTAGGTCAATTTGGTTTATATGTAGTTTTTTCGCGGCTTCAGTAAACCCATAGATTTCATCGTCATTAAAGTTTGATGTTTTGTGCAAAACAAGTCTTTTCGGATAAATTTTTACTGCGTCATAATATTCCTTTAATGACTGAGTAAGTAAGTTAAATGCTTGCTCACCTTCTAAATGAGGAGTTCTATCATATTTTTTCAATTTGATTTCTTCTCCCCGCAGTATAACTCCTTTACCAAGCTCATTGAATATCTGAGCAATACTAGTTTGAGTTGATTTATTATCTCGGCTCCTAAAGAAGCTTATTCCTGCGTAGCAAGTTGTTTCAGCAGAATCTTTACGAATTAAAGCCCATGGTGTACCAGACGCTTTATAATACAGGGCTGTAAAAAAGTTCCAAGCAATGGTGGCAGGGTCTTGCATTTCTGCTGTTGGTTTAGCTATTCTATCCCTAATAAGTTGAATAGGCACGTTATATTGCATAGCTTGTGCCTTTAAGTTTCTTCTGAAATTTTGCTCCGTTTTTGAAATATTTTCTTCGTCAAAGTCCTTTTCAATAATTTCCTGTTCTCCATCGTCCTCAGCACTATTTGGCTTTGTTTCCATGATGTGTTTCATCAGGTTTTCAGGTAAAGCACAGAGAATTACGTCAGGGTTTTTGTTTTTTGAAAGAAACTTTATTTCGTTGAGATATAGGTTTGTAATTTCATTTATAACGTGTTCGAGCGAAACATTTCCTTTTATAATTTTTTCAAAGTCAGAGTTATTTAGTTTGCGTAAGTATGTTTCATCATAAGCTATTTCACACTTAAAGCCGATTTTTTTATTGAAACCACAGAAGTTCATGAATAAATTTGGATGTGGATTTTTACTTTCTTTACCAGCAATGTGACTTTTGCAACTTTCAATCCATTCTAAAATTTTATCTACGCTTTCTCCTTTTCCAATTTATGGTTTAAACGTTTTTATACGAATCCTACAAAAAAATCATCCCGCAAATAGTTATTAACTATTTCATTACGAGGCATATAAGCAATCATTTTTCAGGACAAACCCATTTGACTTTTGCCATGTTTGAGTGTCAAAAGTAGAGTGATCTGATTTTCCTCTATTCGAACATCCTTAGGATCTCTTTCTTTGTTGCGAAAAACTATACAACTATGAGGGAAATTAAGAGCATGCTTCAATTTGCCGGTGCATTTGATTCCAAACAAAAATGTCTGGCTCATCTTTCTAATCTAAAGTGGCAAAATGGTTTTGTTTGTAAACGTTGCGGCAACAAGGAATCTTCAAAAGGTCGCAATTCGTATTATCGCCGATGTAAGCTTTGTCGTTATGATGAGTCCTGCACCGCACATACCCTTTTTCACAACGTCAAATTTGCGCTTCCCAAAGCTTTTATGATTGTACATCAGGTGAGTACGATGAAGAAGGGACTTTCCTCCTGCGAGATTAGCAGACAATTCCGAATTCATCAAACTACGGCTTGGTACTTCAAGGTAAAAATACAGCAGGCCATGAAAGAGAGCAATTTGATAGAATTTGCGGGAGAAGGAAAAAAGGAAAAGGTGGCTAAGGGAAATGAGCTGGATCAATTGATTTCGAGGTCTATTCCGGGCCAAATTATACTGGAAAAGAAGCAAAAACAGGATGCTAAAAAGATCGATGTTAAGATGGAAATACAGCAAGCAAATGCCAGTGGTAGTGTAACCTATTCGATTCTTTCAGTAGAGAAATCGGGCAAACCGATAAAGAATAGATCGGGCTTCAATCGGGTAATGTGGACTGACGGTATAGAATATGCTTCGAAGGATAGAACGAGAAAATTTGAAATCGATTTTATTCCGGGAACTGGGGGTAACAATGTGGTTGTGAGGTGGTACATATTTAATTTGCGCAATTGGATGAGGGGCATTCATCATCACATTTCCCTGGCTCATCTGCAAAGTTATATGGGAGAATATCAGTACCGACATAATCACAGAGCCACTGCCAGAGACAATCCTTTTAAGGTATTACTCCTGATGATGTCTTTGCCCTGGTTGCCTTATTCAGAGGCAATAGCGAAATAAATAGTTAATCGATATATGGGGACTTTGAATTACCCCTACCCCCTTCCATTTATTATCTTAATTTTGATCTATAACCCATGAAAACCCCTCCTCTCTCCTCCAATCTCTTCGCTCAAGTCAGCGGCATGTCCTGCGCTGCTTGTGCCATTTCCCTTGAAAAAGTACTGCGAAAAACCGAAGGGGTTCAAGAGGCCAATGTCAACTTTGCCACACATACCGTTAATATCCAAATTAAAAATTCATCGGTCGATTTATTGCAGCTCAAAAATGCGGTGCGTGTTGCAGGATACGAGCTAATTCTGCCAACAAAATCTACCGAAAGCAAACGCGATATAGGAGCTGAAAATTTGGCAATCGCCAAGAAAAGGGCAATTGCAACTTCCGTTTTGGCGAGCCCTGTTTTTATTCTCGGAATGTTCTTTATGCATTGGCAATGGACAAGTTGGATTAGCATGTTGTTTTGTATTCCTGTGTTGTTCGTATTTGGCGGACATTACTTTCAGAATGCATGGAAATTGGCTAAACTGCGAGAAGCAAACATGGATACTTTAGTGGCACTTAGCACAGGAATAGCTTTTTTGTACTCATTTATTGCCACAGTATTTTCGCATTGGTGGATTAATTCCGGATTGGAGAATCATGTATATTTTGAAGCTGTTGCGGTTGTAATTGCTTTTATTTCTATTGGCAAATGGCTGGAGGAACGGGCTAAATCTGCATCATCGACTGCGATAAAAAAATTGGCAGGAATGCAGTCAGGGACTGCGATTTTGGTTGAGAATAGAAAAGAACAAATTATCACTATTTCAGAGATTGTACAAGGCATGAATTTACGAATTCGGCCTGGGGATAGGATCCCTGTTGATGGGCGCATTGTGGATGGATACTCACATATTGATGAAAGTTTGATGAGTGGTGAAACTATCCCAGTTTTTAGACAAGTTGGAGAGAACGTTTTGGCTGGAACATTGAATCAAAATGGTAGTTTGTTAATACTTTCAGAGCAGGTTGGAGAGGATGCCATTTTGTCTGAAATGATCCGATTGGTAGAGCAGGCCCAGGGCAGTAAAGCAGCCGTTCAGAAACTTGCTGATAGAATTGCATCTGTGTTTGTACCCATGGTTCTGGGAATAAGTATCTTAACATTCACACTTTGGATGATTTTCGGAGGATTGGATCACTTGAGTCATGCTATTACTGCTGCCATTTCAGTATTGGTAATTGCTTGTCCATGCGCACTTGGATTTGCAACTCCCACTGCTTTGATGGTAGGGATGGGAAGGGCAGCTCAGAATCACATTCTCATTCGTGATGCCAATAGTTTAGAGTTAGCATGTACTATTAATACACTCGTGCTGGATAAGACCGGAACATTGACAGAGGGCAGACCATTTGTGTTGAGTCTTGATTGGACTACTGAATTAAATACACTAGTTCCCGACCTCATTTTTTCTTTGGTCTCAATGTCGGCACATCCCCTATCTGTATCATTAGCAAATCGATTGCAAGAGGATGGAAGGAAGTTGATTAAGTTGGATAATTTTAAAGACATTCCTGGCGGCGGAATGATGGCTAATCATGAGTTGGGCTTGCTCCGAGCAGGGAGCTTAGCTTGGATGAAAAAGGAAGGAATAGACATTCCTAAGGAATTTCAAATAGTGCTCAATGAAAACCGGAACGACTCATTAGTATGTTGCTCATTGGGAGATAGTATGGTGGCTATTGCAATCATTGGTGATACATTGAAGGTTGGCACTATTGATGCCATTTCTGAACTGAAGGCTATGGGAATTGACCTACATATTTTGAGTGGAGATCGCCAAATGGCAGTAGCATCAGTAGCAAGGGAGCTGGGGATAAACAATTACATGGGAGATCTAAGTCCTATGGAAAAAGGACAGGTAATTCGTGAATTACAGTCCAAAGGATTCGTAGTTGCTATGTCTGGAGATGGCATTAATGATCTGGAGGCATTGGCATTGGCAGATGTTAGCATAGCGATGGGGAAAGGCACCGACATAGCAATGGACGTAGCGCAGATGACTTTGATAGGCTCCGATTTGCGATTGATCCCGCAAGCAATAAAGCTTTCGAAACTCACGATACGGGGGATAAAACAAAATCTCTTTTGGGCATTTTTGTATAATGTTGTTGGAATTCCGATTGCAGCCGGAGTATTATTTCCATTTAATGAGTTTTTATTGAACCCTATGTTGGCTGGAGCGGCCATGGCATTGAGTAGTGTTTCGGTGGTGATGAATAGTTTGAGGTTGCGATATATCAAAATATGATATTTGTTAAATGTTTAATTATCATTGATTTATGTTGATCTATATAAATCTATATT
>JBDNHP010000191.1:0-2124 GCA_041688765.1 Flavobacteriales bacterium | reverse complement strand
CGCGATCCTTGGTTAACAGCAGTGAATTACGGTATTCCTCAACTCAGTTACGAGGATTTTTTGTTTGAAAAACAAAAGCAATACGAAGTATTTGAACAAGCGGATCAAATCATTTGTCCAAATCCATTTATGTTGGAAGAAATAAAACATTCAGGCGATTATCTTAAAACCAATACGGAGTTCAACGTTCTGCCTCACTTCTATGATCAGGATGAATTGGGTATGTATCTTAATCAAAAAAGAGTTGATGATGGCAAAATAAGGCTAGTATATGGTGGGACGCTTTACATGGGAATGGAGCCCTATTTTGAGCGATTGTCAATAGGATTGGACAATCTGAAATCTCAAAATCCCGAATTTTATGATAAGTTGGAAATTGAGATTTACACTAAAGACCAGCGATTCTCTTCATTTTTGAAATCGCATCCTTCTATTGTAAAAATGGCTCAGCCCATTGGAAATGAATTATTTGCAAGAATTGCACAAAGCGATGCATGTCTCATTTTCCTTGCTCACCATAACAAACACTATCAAACTACCAAGTTTTTTGAAATATTACCATTCTCAAAACCACTGGTTTATATGGGTGATCCAGGATTTGTATCAGAATTTATTGTATCAGAAAAACTGGGTTACCTACTTCTAAATCCGGAACACGATTTGAAAAACTTAATTTTAAATTTATCTGAAAATAATTCTCTATTTATCAATTCAGAACATGAGCAGTGGTCTCTTGATTCAGTAACCGCTAAGCTCGAAAAACTCATGTTATGAGAATTTTATATTATTCTGCGCACCCCTACCTCAATCTCTCGGCTTTATCAGGACCGGGCACACACATGAGAAAAGTGATTGGGGCATTTCGTGAGCAAGAACATGAAGTAGTGACTTGCATATTGGGTGGAGAACATTTGTATGGTACACTTGGAATTACATTAACAAATTCAGGATTAAAATATAAATTTAAATCCATTATTCCTGCATTGGCATGGCAAAGTTTGAAGGATATACAATTCATTAGACATGACAAAAAAGCAGAAAGAATTTTAGAAGAACAAATCCGAATTTACAAGCCTGATCTTATTTATGAGCGTGGCTTTTTCATGATGTGCAGCGGAGTAAATGCGTCAAAAAAAGCTGGCATTCCACATATTCTGGAAATGAACGCACCATATCCTGAAGAGAAAATAGAACTCGAAGGCAAAAGTTTGCTTTTGAAAATTTCGAAATCAAGAGAAAAAATTCAGGTTGAATCTACTTCTATGATGGTGGTTGTGTCATCAGCACTCCGGGATTACTACGAGAAAAAATACCCAAGCATCAAGGGAAAAATTCTAATAACGCCAAACGCCATTGATCCTACAGACTTCCAAAAAGCAAAATTCAATACAGAAGCTGCCAAAATGAAACTGGAGCTAAAACCCACTAATCAAGTGATCGGCTTTGTTGGCTCCATATTTCCTTATCATGGCGTAGACCGCTTATTAGAAGCATTTGCAGAAATTTGTGAGGAAAAGAACTTGAACGATGCAAGACTATTGATTGTTGGCGATGGAGAAATATTGCAACAATTAAAAGACAGATCCAAAACGTTGGGAATAGCGCAAAAAGTTATCTTCACTGGTAATGTACCAAGCCATGAAGTTCAACAATATATTGCCGCTATGGACATAACAGTGCTTGCCAATTCTAAATGGTACTGTTCGCCTATAAAAATATTCGAGTACGGCGCGATGGGAAAGGCTGTCATTTCTATCAATACCATTGCTGTTCGCGATGTTATGCAAAATGATAAAACAGGCCTTTTAATTGACAATATAGTGGAGTTAAAAACGGCTATATTATCTTTATTACAAGACGAAGAAAAGTTAAAAAAACTCGCTAAAAATTGGGAACAACAAGTTTTCGATAAACACACTTGGAGCGCAGTTGGCAAAAATATATTGCACTTTTTTCACAGTCTCAATCAACACAAATGAACACAGAAAATCGGCTCAATATTGCAATTCTAACGGATGGGGTTTTTCCATTTGTAATGGGAGGGATGCAAAGGCACTCGCATTATTTGTGCAGATATCTTTGTGCCATGGGCCACCAAATTACACTTGTTCATTGTGTGGCTTT
>JBDNHP010000190.1:0-15667 GCA_041688765.1 Flavobacteriales bacterium | reverse complement strand
GATGGTTTCCGGGGATTTAAACGTTTGAAGAATTGATCAATCGACATGATCAAATGACAGTTCCGTCGAAAGAAGCGCAGATAATACTACCCTGGGTTCATACTTTTATTGGGAATCTTAAAAGAGTATTGAACGGAATTTATCATCGAGTTTCCGATAAGTATTTGCAATTTATTTAGATGAATTCAGCTATAAAGCCAATCGTAGATAAATGTCTGGTCAGCTTTTTAGTAGGGCCGCAATTGCCGAATCAGCTTTTATTGGTAATATTACGGACAAGCATTTAAAATTAGTAAAAATGTGATGCGAATATAACTTTAAAAATAATTCAAAGGCTCAATTTTCATTGTTTGATATTGTTTATATGTTATGCTTGTGTTAGATGCTATTGTGGAGGGTTTGATTTTTAAACCAAGTATGGGTTTGAATGAATTATTTTGAGGGGGCTAGTTGTAAATGACTTGCCCTTGATGGATGTTTGAAATTCAAATTGAAATTCAATAATTTTGTATTCTGAAAAGTGCCTGTGCTCCTATGTAAAATGGACTTAAGGTGATTATTGATAAGATGCTATTTCATACGGTATTTTGTTTAAGATTTGAATCGAAAAAAATAATCCAATAGTAATTTGATTAAAAAACGAAAGGAGCCTTTACCATACAGGATTGAATGTAAAGATGGGTGAAAAGAGAAGGCCCCTATTCGACAAGGAAGAACATAAAACACGGAATTTATTAAGGCTTTACTTCGTTTTGAGTAATATCATCAGGCTTATCTACTCCTTTTAAATAGGAAGGTAAATTTAATCCTGGCATATTAAAAAGATCATTTAATGAAGGTACTGTTTTTATTGTCCTTGCAACGAAATTAGCGGTTTAAGAATTGGCATTTTCTGCATTGTTTCCCGAGCCCCAAACAATGATTTTGTCGATCTTGATGTTCTTCACCGCTTCCACCTGAGTTTAGACTAAGTCAGGAAGTGTTTCTGTAGGCAATAATTGGAAAGATGAATTATTTCCCGAATAGATTTAGTCCGATTCACGCTCTAGATTAAGGACAATAATCCTTGTTTTTTGAGCAGATTTTTTGTAATACAGAGAGTCGAAGGAGTGGAATGCTGGTTCAATATCCAAACATCGATTCTAGCGCCATATATACTGCCAAATGCAGAATGCTGCCATGATCCTGATCTTCAAAAAAGTAGTAAGTAGATTGAATAAAAGGAGCATGAGTAACACTAATTCTGTCAACTAAAAGTTTTGAATCTTTTACTATAGTTTCGTGTTCATTACCTGCACAAATATAAACTTCGATACGTTCGTCTATTGCCACTCTGCCGCTTACCGGATTGTGCATCAACAGGGATCCGTTATCCCACCACAAGCTAGGACTTACAATAATATAATGACTGAATAAGTAAGGCTTTTTTATTAATATTTCAGAGGCTAATAGTCCTCCGATGGATTGTCCGATTAATGTTTTAATTCCTTTGGTTCGATAATTTTCTTCTATAATTGGTTGGATTTCATTTTCAATACATTCAATAAATCTTTCTGATTGACCGGATGAAGGATAGTCAATTTGATCTGCTTGAATGGTGGTTGGAAAGGTGTAATCACGCATTCGGTCTGTATTTGCGATGCCTACCACAATGCATTCTGGTAACATTTTCACCCAAGGAAATGCCCCAAATTGCACTAATCCGGCAATGTGAATGAAGTCCTCATCTGCAGAGCCATCTAACAAGTAAATGACAGGGTATGAAAGTTCCTGAGAAATATGATAGGATGGAGGGAGGTAGATGTTTAGTGCGCGGTTTTCATTAAGTATTTCAGAATAAAAATTTCGAATTTCTCCTATGCAAAATGGCTCGGTTGAAATCAGTTTACTTTCTTGTGATATCCCTGAGAATGACAGGAGGAAAAGATTGACAATCAGAATTAATTTAAATGAATTATTGCTCATTTTTTTCTTTCATTAAATAAATGTATCCATAATTCTAAATTAAAAAGAATAATAATTGCATTTTATGCAATCTATTTTCCTGTCAATTCTTTGAAAACATCTTCTAGACTAGCTTCTTTCTTTTGCATTGTTAAGATGTACACACCGTGATCTGCTGCCATTTTGGAGACTTCAGCCCGCAGATCGATACCTTCATCTGACACTAATTCCCAATGTCCGTTTGCCATACTATTTGCAGAACTGAGTCCCTTTATTCCCTGGAGAGTTTTGTGAGTTATGGTGCCGCTGAACTCTACTTGGATAACTACGGCTTTTCCCATATTCAATTTGTTCATTTCGGAAGCAGGTTGATCTGCCACAATTTGACCTTTGTTTATAATTATAACTCTGTCGCAAATGGCCTCAACTTCCTGCATTATATGTGTGCTCAACAATACCGTTTTTTCTTTGCCAATTTGCCTGATCAATTCTCTGATTTCGACGAGCTGATTGGGGTCTAAGCCACTCGTGGGTTCGTCAAGAATTAAGACATCCGGATTGTGTATCAATGCAGAAGCTAATCCTACACGCTGTTTATAGCCCTTGCTCAATGAGCTGATATGTTTATGGCTTTCAGGTCCGAGACCAACCATTTCGATAACCTTTTGCACCCTGCTTGTCTTCTCTTCAATTTTGTGAACTCCGGCAACAAATGCCAAGTACTCACGAACGTACATGTCTTGGTAAAGTGGATTGTGTTCCGGTAAATAGCCAACTCTTTTTTTGACTTCCATTGGGTTTTTCAACACATCAAATCCACAAACTTCAACTTTGCCTTCTGCTGGTGGCAAATAGCAGGTAATAACCTTCATCATAGTGGATTTGCCAGCACCATTTGGCCCTAAAAATCCAGCAACTTGTCCGGCCGGGATCTCAAAACTGACGTTGCTTAACGCCGCTTGTGTTCCATAATATTTGCTAACTCCTTCAACTTTGATTGACATTTAGCAAATGTAGAATTTTAGTCTCAATTATTCATGTGTTGCTATAATATATGCCTATATTGAATAGGTAATAATAGCGATTTGCATCTAAGCGATGGGAGGTATTTTTACCACAATGCTGGATTAAAAACTAAATTCCATTCAACCGCAAAACTATCTTTGGACTACTACAACCCGCCTATGGCTTTGGTTGTGTGAGTTTGGCTTTCTTTTCTATCAGATGAGTTCAGCAAAGTGGACTTCAAGTTTTAGGTGTCGGCTTTCTCGCTGTCCCTTTAAAATATGCGCTTTATTTTGGTCAAATATCATAGTGGGTTAATTCTCTTATTTTTTTTCGTCTTTTTGATGTTTTGCGATCGTCTTTTAGTCTTAGCAATTAAATGCATCTATCAACTTAACAGGTTTACAATGTCAGCCCACGAACGTTTTTTTGCAAGATCAAGAGCTGCGTCTGTAACATTTGAAATGAGCTCCGGTTTGTTTTTTCCTGCCCAATAATAGGCGTTGCAAAGCATATCCCAAGCGTGATAGGGTTTGTTATGCTCTTCGTTCAGCAGGGCAGCAAATTCCAGATGGGCAATACCGGAGTAGCTGTTTTTACCTTTCTCTGCTACTTTTTCGATTAATAAAAACAACATTTCACCAAGCGCTTCGCCATCGCGCGGCATAAAGCTGGACCACAATTGCAAATTCATCTGATAAAGCATATAATATTCCGTTGCGCTGTTGGGCTGTGTTTTTATGGTAGGCGTTTCCACGTCTATTGGTACCTGCCGAAGCATGTTTTCGAGCAAATCATTGCGGTAATGATTTTTCAAAGTAGGCGGGTCAAAACCGGCTAATACTTGTACATTAAGGTTTGCCGACCGGGCCGTCCATACATCGGGAGTCTCGTTCAGCGCAACACAAACGTTGTTGAGGTTGTTGGTTTTTATGGCAGCCAACTGCAACTCAACCCGTCCGAAACCTGCTGTCCCGAAACTGCTCCAAAGGCTCAGGTAAACTGTATCGCGTAAATTGGGGTCTCTGAGGTTTTTTATTTTTTGGAAAAAAAGCGTCACTTCGGTCGCTGGGTAATGCAGGTGTTCAAAAAAAGGTTGTAAAAACTGCAGGTGCTCATCCCATGTTTGCTGCAATAGGCCAAGGTTGGTCTCATTTCCTGAAAGCGCCAATATGCGTTGGAAAAGCAGCAGGGCCTGCAGGTTGGGCGCATGGGTAACGGCGCGGTTGTATTGAAGAACTTTAACCACGGGCCATTGCGATGGCGGTAAACCGGGCAAGGCACGCAAACCGTAATGAGCAAATGCATCTTTGGCTATAAAAAAAACGTTGCGCCACCCGGATAGGTTGAGTTTTTCCAGTTCTGCATTAGAAACGCCAAATTCCAGCCCAGCTTTGATTGCTCCTGTTGCGCCCAAACTGCTGCTGGTTTCAGTCAATAGGCTTCTTAGTGTGCTGAGCTGCATTGTGCAAATTTATTATTCTCAGTCGTTAATTTAAATTTTTTAAATTCTTTTTCATTCTCCTTATTTTGATATTAGCACTGTCTCCATAGCAAGGCGCACAACTGTGAGTTTATGCTTATTTTTGCGAAATGAAAGGCGTTGTGATCAGGTCAACAGGGAAGTTTTCAACGGTAAGAGATGAAAACGGAACCCTTCATGAATGCCGTCTTAAGGGGAGATTCAGAACAGCGGGACTACGCACAACCAATCCGGTGGCAGTGGGAGATCATGTTCAGATCGAGGATGATCCGATGGGGCCAATGATTAGCAAAATCCTCGAACGTAAAAATTATATCGTAAGAAAATCAGTTAATCTCAGTCATGAAGCACATGTAATTGCGTCAAATATTGATCGGGTTATTTTGCTTATCACGCTTAAATCTCCTCAAACGACGCCTGGATTTGTAGATCGATTGCTTGTAACAGCGGAAGCTTATTCCATTCCGGCAATTTTGGTGTTCAATAAAATCGATTTGTATGATAGCGATGATCTTGAACAATTGAATGAGTGGGAAAGGATTTACAAGCAAGCAGGTTATTCTTGTCATCGAATTTCGATTGAGCAAAACCTTGGAATGGATCAGGTTAAATCCATCATGCAGGGAAAAGTGAGTATGATTACCGGACATTCTGGCGCCGGAAAATCAAGTCTGGTCAATAGGCTTCAACCAGGACTAGATCTGCGAACATCAGAGATTTCAGACTATCATCAAAAAGGTTTGCATACTACCACTTTTGCCGAAATGCATGAGTTGGATTTTGGGGGCAGTATTATTGATACTCCCGGAATTAAGGGTTTTGGATTAGTGGATATACCCAAGGAGGAATTACATCATTATTTCCCTGAATTTTTTGAATTATTGCCCGATTGTAAATTTCATAATTGCTTGCATCTCAACGAACCAGGCTGTGCTGTTTTGGCTGCCCTTGAAAGAGGTGAAATTTCACTGAGCCGATACAAAAGTTATTATGCTATATATCTGGGAGATGATGAGAAGAATTATAGATAGTAATCAACCGATTTGAACAACTTAGATAGCGATAAAATCAGGATTCAAGAGGTTCTCTTTGTTATAAACTAACTCTTCATCTCCAGGTCAAGCCAAGAGTTTTTTCCCACATAAATTTAATAATACATGTCCTGCGGCAGTATCCCATTCCATGCAAGGACTGAATCTTGGATATACATCGGCATTGCCTTCAGCCAAAAGGCAAAATTTTAAAGCACTTCCGGCCTGAATAAAGTCTAGTTCGCCATGCTTTTTACGAAGTTGCTCTATGTAATTCGCTGTTGAATCGTTGAGGTGAGATCGAGATGCGATTACTCTTAGTTTTGATGTTTGCTGATGTTCAGGGAGTTTGTCAAAAACAGAAGGCCAGCCATCTTGATCAATGCCGTCATGATTAAATCTTATAGCTCCGGTGCTTTTGCTTCCAAGATAAAACAAGTTCCGTTCTGGAATTGCAATTAGTCCCAGGATTGGTTTCCCTTGATCCAATAAAGCAATATTAATAGTGTATTCGTCGCTGCCTTTAATGAATTCTTTGGTCCCATCGAGGGGATCAACCATCCAGCATAGCTTATAGTCTTTTCTGATCGAAAATGGAATGTCTGCACCTTCTTCGCTCACTACAGGAATCCCAGTTTCGCTAAGTATCCACTGTATGGCTTTATGACTGCGTCTGTCAGCTTCTGTAACCGGCGACCAATCAGCTTTTTGCTCTGTTTGTAGATCGCTTCTTACAACCGATCGGATTGCTTCCATTCCGGCAGATGCAGCTTGAATGATAGTCTTGATTAGATTTTCTTCTGACATTTGGGCTAAAGGTCGGCATTTTTATTTATTTCGATTTCTGGAAGTGAACTGGTCGTTATATTGCTATATGTCAGTGTGTTATAGCTTTATTTTTGCGGATTGGCCGCTCAATTTTTTCCAGAGCTCATTTCCTAACACCCTTTGTAATGTTGAGCTTACTTCATCAGATACAATAAATTCATTTTCTGTCCAAGCAATAATAGCATCGGCTATCTGAATTACTTCATGTACGTCATGGCTTACAAGGATAACGTGCTTCCGGTGCACTTCTGCCAGTTGTTTTACATAATGATACATTTGATATTTCAGGCCGATATCAAGCGATGCAAAAGGTTCGTCTAGCAAGATAAGGGACGAATTCATGGCTAATGATCTGGCAAGAGCCAAACGCTGTTTTTCGCCGCCTGATAATGTTGCGGGTTTTCTATGGTTCAAGCCTGCCAAAGAAAAATCAAGAATTATTTGTTGAAGTTCTTCATTTGAAATTGCTGGATTTGCTGCTTTGAGATTTCCTTCAACAGTGAGATTTGGAAATAATGCGAGATCTTGAAACACGAAAGCTGTTTTTCGCATTTGTGCAGTGGTTTTTTTGTTATTAGCACTATTAAACCAAACTTTAGATTCCATTTCGATGCTACCGCTTAAAGGGTTTATTAGGGCCGCCAAACAGCGCAAAATGCTAGTTTTGCCACAACCGGAAGGTCCATATAGCACGGTTATTTTACCGGATGAAATCTCGGCTTTAATTGGAATACTGTTGTTTTCCGGATAGGGTGCTATGAAGTCGATTTTGAGCATTTTAAAGCACTTTGCTTTTAATTCGACTTCGATTTAATAACAAGGAAAGGAAAATAATGCCGAATGAAATGCCAAATAGTAACGCTGAATATACGTGGGCAGTGCCATATTGTAACTGCTCCACTTCATCCCAGATAGCGAGGGATGCAACTCGGGTTTCTCCAGGAATATTGCCCCCAATCATGAGCACTACGCCAAATTCTCCCATGGTATGAGCAAAACTAAGAACCATTCCACTTAACAGCGCAGGTTTAATATTAGGGAGAATAAATTTAACAAAGGTTCCCCATTTGCTGTAACCCATAGTATAAGCTGCTTCACTGATGCTTGGGCTGAGTGAATCTAAACCTGAAAGTAAGGGCTGTGTCATAAATGGCAAACTATAAATTACGGATGCCACGATTAGGCCTTCAAAGCTGAATAATAGTTGAATATTTAGCAAAGAAAGAAAATGGCCAATTGAAGAGTCCGGGGCGAAGAACAGAAGAAGATAGAATCCGATTACTGTTGGCGGAAGCACTAGCGGAATCATTATTAAAGATTCAGATAATGTTCTGAAAAATCCTCTTTGTTTGTGAATGAAAAAAACGATAGGAACACATAGAAGCAGCAGAATAATGCTGGAACTGAGGGCCAGTTCCAGACTGAGTTGCAATGGGCGCCAGTCAATATTTTCCATGCCTTAACGATAGCCGAATTTCTGCATTATTTTATGAGCCGAGGAATCCGAAGTTACGAATTGCATGAAAAGTTGGGCATTTTCCAGATTTCCCCTTTCTTCAGCCATACTAAGTATAATGGCACTTTGCTCAATGGAGTATTCATCGAGAATGAACACTTTTCCATTTTTTGAAAAAACATCAGCCTTGATTACAGAATTTGAAACAAATCCGGCATCGCATAAACCCTTTTCTATGTATTGATTAACTTGTGCAATGCTATTTCCATAAACAAGTTTGTTTTTTAGCAGAGTGTCGAGCCCAGCATTTTCCAAATAAGTTAATGCCAGATTTCCGATAGGGGCCGAAGCAGGGTCTGCGATTGCAATTTTGGTGATTTCTGAGAGTCTCAAAAGTGAATCTGCGGTTTCATAAGCACTATATTTCTCATTGGCATACAATGCTAACTTGGTTGTGCCATAAATTAATTCCTCGCCGTAACAAGAGGTTCCAGATTCTTTCAGATGTTGAATATAACTTCTATCTGCGGAAAAGAATAAATCGTATGGAGCACCTTTGGAAATCAAATTGCTCAGTTTTCCTGATGACGATGAAATGATGTCAATGGAAAGTCCATATTTTTCTTCAAAAGCTGCTCCCAATTCTTCCATAGCGAATTGAGTGCTTGCCGCGCAGGCAATCTGTAGATCAGCATTGGTCTTTTTCTTGGTTGAGCAAGAGGTAAGGAGCAAGAGTCCAAATAGGAAACTAAAAAATGATGTTTTTAAATAAGCGAATTTTACTTTCATATTTCTTAGGTTCAACTATTTACTTCAATTACTTCATCAGGAGTAACTACAAATATGCGATCTTCTTTCTCTGGTTTTACTGTCATTTTTCCAGTGAAGTCTCCAAATGCCGGAAGGATTAGATCGTTTTTCCGCAACCAAAAACAAGGCATTCGAAGACTTTGTTTTGCGCTCCCGCTCAATCTCACCGCGGGATGCAGATGCCCGCTCAGTGTAAATAAGTGATTTTCATTTTGATATTCATGCACATAGAGAATGTTGTTGCTAATGTGGGTTTGCGAGCAAATAATACCGGCACTTTCATATTGTTTTTCAGTCATTGAGTCATGATTTCCTTTTATAAGATGAAAGTGGGTATCAGGATAATTTTGAAGAAAATCGGCAAAATCATCCCATTCTTTGTTGTGTTTGCTATGACTAAGATCTCCAAGAAAAACGACTTTTTCGGGATGAAATTTATCGAATAGTCCGCTTAGTAGCCAGAAATTATTTTTGTTTACCAAGCCCGAAATTGGAATTCCATTTTTTCTAAAATGGGCCGCTTTTCCAATGTGCAGATCGCTAATAATGAGCTCGTTACAATCGGGTCTGTAAATGGCCTTTTCAGATAAAAGGTGCAATTCACAATCATTGATTATAATACTGTTATTGCAGTTCGATTTTTTCATTGATGTGTGAATACCTTAACACCACCTGGCAAATTCTTCCTGTCAATTTCATGTATGCTTCTTCTTGCGGTAAAGTGCTTTACAGACCTTTGTAGTGAAATTAAAACCTAAAAAAATTAAGCTATGTCTTTCCTGATGAATCTAGTTACACTCGCACTTTTAAATGGAGGTGATGAGCCGGCAAAACCTAAGTCTGCAGAAAGTCAAATTTGGCTTAATGATTTGTGCAAAAGTATCAGTTATCCAGCATTTATTGAGACTAAAAGAGAAAAAGAAATTGTTCTATTGAGTTTTAAGCTTGAGCCATGTGGTGCATTGACCGTGCTTGAGATGAATTATAGTAATGAGGAATTCAAAGATTATGTTTTAAATGAGTTGGATCGCAGGGATTTGAATCCGGAGATGGCAGTAGATGAAATATATCATCTGCGTTTGAGCTTCGTTAAAGAGTAAAACTGGCACGCTTATTGCCTTGCAGGGCAGAGTTAAAGGTTATGATGGTCTGTAAGCACTTAATTGCAGTTCATTCTGACTCTTTTAAAATTGGGAATACAATAAGAACACATGAATTTTTCAGCATCAAATAAATCATTTTCTGCCATTGGCTGTGGGATTTATGAACATCTTGAATTTAGAGAAATTGTGTTTAATGCTTGTCAGGATTCAAATTGCTCCTATATTTGTCGCGGAAATCAAATCTCCAATACACACAATTAATTAACATGAAAAAACAGCTTTTACTTTTAGCAGTTGTAGTTGGCTCAGCCTTAACAGCTTCTGCACAGTTCGAAAAAGGCACTATCTTCCTTAACGGCGGAACTAGCCTTGGCTTGAATTTTGGCACTTCAACATCTTCTTTTTCAGGAGGTGGAGTAACCATTGAAACTGAGTCATCCTATTCTTCTTTCGGACTAAACACCATGCCGGGTTACTTCCTTATGGATGGTTTGGTTGTTGGATTAGATATCAATTTTAACACCAATTCATCTTCTTTTGACTTTGAAGTGTCTGACACTAAAACCGTTGAGCTTTCGTACAAAACTTCTGAAGTGCTCGTAGGTCCGTTTGTACGTTATTACTTAGATGCAGGTCTTTTCTTTCAGGCAGGTGTAGGTTTTGGTAGTGCAAGTTCTACTGATGATGAATATGATTTGCTTGAGGACAATGTTGTATCTACTGAATCATCTGCTGGTGCATTTGCGTACACAGTTGGTGTAGGTTACGCAATTTTTCTTAATGATAATGTTGCCTTAGAGCCTTCTTTAGGTTATGGATCAGTTACTTACAGTGAAAATGAGCTTCCTGATGGAATTGATGAAATTACAACCACAGATGCGGGTTTGAATGTTGGAATTGGTATCAGCATTTTCTTTAATTAATCTTCTTTAGTTTTTAAAACGGCTGCTTGTTAAGAGCAGCCGTTTTTTTTGCTATTGATTTTGGTAAATGCTAATGGGTAAACAATAATTGGAAAATTTCAATATAGGGTGATCAGAACTTAAGCGTTAGTCCAAGCATAGCATTTCTTCCTGCTTGTGGGTAATAGAAATTTTCAGTTATCTGCTGACCATAAATATAAGTATAGGTATAGCCGTTTGATGAATATTGAGAGTTGAGTATATTATTCAGTAAAAGATTCACGGAAACATTCAATTTACCTGAAGTTTTGATATCACAAGTGATTCTTAAATCATTAACCAAATAAGCATCGAGCATTCTTTCTGAATTGGAAGTATTATCCAGATATTGATCCGAAACGTAACTGTACATCCATGCCAGTTCTAAACCAAATGATTTTCTTGCAATTGCCTTGTAACTCAGCATTCCCGAAGCTGTTAATTCAGGTGAGAAGGAAATGTCCGAATCCTGATGACTGACAATGGTTTCGCTAATTGCTAATCCATAGTCATAAACTACTTCTTCAAACAATTTGATCTTGTTTTGACTGATTGTAGAAGTGAGGTAAAGTTCCCATTTTTTCAAAATCTTCATTCCAAATTCCGCTTCTAATCCCCGCCGATACGAATCTTTAACATTGCTACGCACAGAATTCCCTACGTCATTTAGTTCTCCAGTAAGAACAAGTTGGTTATCGTATTGCATATTGTAGAAGTTTAAATTCACATAATACTTGTTTGTATTTCTACGAATTCCTATTTCTAAATCCTGCATTTCTTCTGGAATCGGTTTTGTGTCAGCAGCCACATCAATAAAATCACTGCGCATCGGCTCTCTGCTTGATATTCCATAAGAAGCATAGATCAAGTTATGATCAAACAATTGATAGCTGAGGCCTGCTTTCGGATTGAAAAACGTATAATGCTGATCCAATTGCAAGTTTCGGAAATCGATATCCATTCCATTTATTTTGTAGTCAATATCGCGCATTTGTAAATCGACAAAAAGAAGTAGCTTTTCATTGATGTCCCAGTCGATTTTGAAAAAGGAATTGATATCTCTTTTTAAGCCATTGTTGAGGTAGAAAATCTCTTCGTAGTTAGTGTCGGAGGTATATTCAGCCCAGATTATTTCGCCATAATGATCGCCGTCGTATTCATTTGCAGCTCCTCCCCAAATGGCCTTTAAGGTAGGAGTTTCATAGTTTAATGCCCAAGTCAATCCGTAAAAATCATTGTTGAGCCAGCGCCTTCTGATAATGTCACTTTGGTTGATCTCCGCACTCAAATTCAAGAGTGTATTTCCAATCGGATCTGTTATCGGATTTCCTTCTGAATCATATTGTATTGCTTGATTAACGCTGATGTCTGGGTTGTTAAATTGGGAAGGCCATTGGGTGTTTATAGGATTTCCCTCGTCATCAAAACTATTGCTGTAGACTAATTCATTTGCTATATCGATTGGAGAGATGCCGTAATTATGCAAATCATCGTTTTCCCTAAATTGCTCAAAGTAACCTCGTCCCCATGTGTAATGTGCCGATAAATTAAAGTATAATCTGCCATTCAATTGCTGACGAAGATGAAGTTGGTAGTGATCTTGATTGTAATTGTCAACTTCGTTTTCATAAAGGTAGAAATTGTAGGTTCTACCTGAGCCCAATAAATTTTGTACTTGTGCATCGCTGAACCCATTGTTACTAGCATGGGTCAGCATTCCCTGAATGTCATTTTCTACTCTACTTTGAGGCGTGCCGAACCAACTTTGATATGTGCGCTCAGCTCCTCCAAATACTATAGCTTTAATACTCGTTTTTTCTCCGATGAAATTTCCTGCGATGTAATAGCTTTTTAAATCTGCAGTCGCCCGATCAATATATCCGTCAGAGCTGATTTGGGAAAGTCGCCCATCAATTGACCAACGATCACTAATTAGTCCTGTTCCAAATTGAACGGTGTGCTTGAAAGTATTAAATGAACCAATGGAATTGGCGATTTCTCCAAAAGCTTTTTGTCTTATTTTTTCTGTTGCAATATTGATGGATGCTCCAAATGCACCGGCCCCGTTGGTAGAACTTCCCAATCCTCTTTGAATTTGTAAACTACTAATTGAGCTGGCAAAATCCGGAATGTTCACCCAATAAACGGCTTGAGATTCTGGATCATTTAATGGAATTCCATTAATGGTTACATTAATTCGTGATGCGTCTGAACCACGAATGCGGATTCCTGTATATCCTATTCCAGTTCCTGCATCGGATGTTACTGTTACGGATGGACTGAATCGAATAAGAAATGGAAGGTCTTGTCCATTGTTGAGTTTTTCAATTTCTTCAGCGCTTTTCGAAGATTGTGCTATTGGGATTTTGTTTGTCACTCTCAGCGCTTCAATCATGGCAATAGGCAAATCATGAATTGCAGGCATCAACTTACATTTCAATTCCGTTAAGTAAGGAATCTCCAGTTTAATGGTATCTGTTATAAATCCGACGGAACTGACTATGATTTCGTAATTCCCTGATTTTGGGAATTGCATTTTGAAGGATCCGTCTCCAGTGGAAGAAGAAATTAGAAATGATTCTGAAACTTTGATAATAACACCGGGTATAGGTTGGTCAAGAGAATCAAGAATTTTTCCGCGTAGTTCATTTTGTGCGGAAGCCAAATTAGCGCATAGCGTCAAGAAGCCGCAAATAATGGGCATTTTCATAATAAAAATCGATAAATAGTTAAATAAACTGATCGCATTGGGGATGCGACCTTTGTTTTTATTTAACCTTCTCCCTAGTCGGCATTATCCGCCCAGGTTCAAAGGGTATAATCTCAGCCCCCAAATACGGTTCGTTAACCTTGGGCACCCCTGTCGAGACATGGCAAAGTTATGAAGAATTGTAATTGGATTAGAGGGGGAGTTTTTATTTTAGTGGTGTTGGTGAATGATGAGGGAAAAATGAGAAGGAGACTATGCAAATGGTGACAAGGCGTTTAATAACGTTTAGAAGAATTGTGAGAGAGGGTGGTTTGGGATTAAATGCTTGAGGGGGTGGGATTTGTGATGTTTTGTGGAACTGGCAATTGAGGTGTATGGCGACACATTTTTCATGATTAACGGTTTAGTTCACATCGCCTTGTTTTTAGCAGCTGAGCATCGATTTTCTTTGTTTCGAAAAACTAAAGAAAATGAAAAAGTACTCTACTGTTCTAGAATTCGGCTATGCATTTGATAGCGAAGAGAAATGCTTCGCACATCTCTGCAAATTAAAGTGGGAGGATGGATTCACCTGTCGAAGATGTGGGAATAATGAATTTATAAAGGGACGTACCTGGTATTATCGCCGATGCCGGAGTTGCAAGTATGACGAATCTTGTACAGCGCATACACTCTTTCATAAGCTAAAGTTTCCTGTTACTCGTGCTTTTATGATTATCCACCAAATCAGCACTTTGAAGAAAGGACTTTCAACCTGTGAAATAAGCCGCC
Source organism: Flavobacteriales bacterium (assembly GCA_041688765.1). Classification (GTDB taxonomy): domain Bacteria; phylum Bacteroidota; class Bacteroidia; order Flavobacteriales_D; family Sanyastnellaceae; genus JBDNHP01. The sequence goes on along the minus strand of JBDNHP010000190.1, from coordinate 1,585 downwards.
AATTTCTTGTGCATCAAGAAACTGCGTGGTTCTTTAAACGAAAAATTCAGCAGGCTATGGATGATGGATTATTGCCGTCATTAGTTGCAAAACCAGAAGATCAGAAGGCTGAAGCAGATGAAGATCAGAAGGATAATGCCAAGAAATCAGCAGAATCCAAGTCGAAGACTGTTGTTATTGAAATTAGGCGACCTTCTTCTGAAGGAAAGGTAAAAACTGAGGGAAATGAGATTGAAATCAAACATGATCTGGGACATCAATTAAAAGGAGCTGTTGAGGACTCTAAATCCATTGAGGATCAAGCCAAGTATAAAAATCTAATGGAGAAATTTGATTTGATATTTCAGTTGCCATCTGGCGCTGAAGTTAACAACCTTAGCTGGTATATCTACAATCTCAAGAACTGGATAAAAGGAATACATCATCAAACTTCTATATATCATCTGCAACGATATCTTAATGAATATCAGTATAGGTTTGATCGGCGAATGGAAGCTAAATGTAATCCTACCGATGTGCTCCAAAAGATGGTTTTTCTGCCCTGGCTGCCTTACAAAAAGGCAAAAGCGAGTTAAACCGTTAATCATGAAAAGGTCAATGTATGGCGGATAGATGTCTATGCTCAATTCCAACTCGCCCCCATGCCCCAACCCCAAATGTTAATCCTTGTGTACATCTTTTTTTGTGCAGCAACGCTTCTTCACTAATTTTGCAACCGAAATCCGAAGTCTTTTCAGATTTTAATCCCCGGGGTCATTGCTTACCGGTTAAAAAAAAAATGCCTAGAGACAGAAGTATTCGTTCAGTCCTCATTATCGGTAGTGGTCCTATTGTTATTGGCCAAGCCTGTGAGTTCGACTATGCAGGTTCACAAGCCGCGCGTTCCCTCCGAGAAGAGGGTATAGAGGTTACGCTGATCAACTCCAACCCGGCAACCATCATGACAGACCCTGTGATGGCCGATAACGTTTATCTTGAGCCGCTCGAGGTTGAATCCATTGAGAAAATCCTTCAAAAACATAATATAGATGCAGTTTTGCCCACCATGGGCGGACAAACTGCCCTCAATCTTTGCATTAAATGCGATGAGGTGGGGATGTGGGAGGAATATGGAGTAAAAATTATTGGCGTTGATATCGCAGCTATTGAAATCACTGAGAATCGGCAACGATTTCGTGAATTGATGCTCGAAATTGACATACCTATGGCCAGGCAAAAGGAAGCCAAATCTTTCCTCGAAGGAAAGGAAATCGCCCAACAATTCGGATTCCCTTTATGCATTAGACCATCTTATACACTTGGTGGCTCAGGAGCGTCGATCGTTTATAAACCCGAAGATTTCGACTCGCTTTTAACCCGCGGACTTCATTTGTCCCCGATTCATGAGGTGATGATCGACAAAGCCATGATGGGCTGGAAAGAATTCGAACTAGAATTGCTCCGTGATGCCAATGATAACGTAACGATCATTTGCAGTATTGAGAATTTCGACCCGATCGGAATACATACTGGTGATTCAATCACTGTAGCGCCGGCAATGACCCTTAGCGACACCACTTACCAAAAAATGCGCGACATGGCTATT